>CALBET010001146.1 GCA_937888665.1 uncultured Acidobacteriota bacterium | reverse complement strand
GAGCCCGAGCTGGGTCTGTGGATCGGATCGCGCGCTGGTCAGCGTGGGGCGTCCTCCTCGCGACAATTCATCTCGTTCGAGACCGGCCAAGATCTGCTTCGCGCGTGCGACCGTCGTCTCTGGCAGCCCGGCCAGCCGCGCCACCTGGATCCCGTAGCTCCGGTCTGATCGCCCCGGCTCGACCTTGCGCAGAAAGTGAATCTCGTCCTCCCACTCCCGGGCCACCACCTGATAGTTCGCGACGCTGGGAAGCGCGTCAGCGATGTCGGTCAGCTCGTGATAGTGGGTGGCGAACAGCGTTTTCGGCCGCGCGCGCGCATCGGTGGCCAGATGCTCGGCCACCGCCCAGGCAATACTCAGACCGTCATAGGTGGCCGTTCCGCGGCCAATCTCGTCGAGCAGCACGAGGCTCCGTGAGGTGGCGGTGTGAAGGATGTTCGCCGTTTCCTCCATTTCCACCATGAAGGTCGACTGGCCGCGCGCGATGTTGTCCGAGGCCCCGACCCGCGCGAAGATGCGGTCGGTCATCGGCACCTTCGCCCGGTTGGCGGGCACGAACGACCCGATCTGCGCCATGAGCACAATCAGCGCAGTCTGCCGGAGATACGTTGATTTCCCCCCCATGTTGGGACCGGTGAGCAGTATCACCTGGTGGGTGGTCGCATTGAGCGTGACGTCGTTGGGAACGAACGCGTGCGCCGCCTGGCGCTCGACCACCGGGTGCCGTCCCTCCGTGATCAGGAGTTCGTCTCCATCGTGGACGTGCGGTTTCGTGTAGTCATAGACAGCGGCCGTCTCCGCCAGCCCGGCCAGCACGTCGAGACGTGCCAGCGCCCGAGCCGAGTCTTGGATACGCTCCGCAGCCGCCCCGACGGTGTCCCGCAGCGCCTCGAACAGCCCGATCTCTCGTTCGAGGATCCGTTCGTCCGCTCCCAGGACCTTCCGCTCGTACTCCTTGAGAGCGGGGGTGATGAAACGCTCGCCGCCCGCGATCGTTTGCTTGCGGTGGTAGTCGTCAGGCACGGCGTGCAGGTTGGCCTTCGACACCTCGATGTAGTAGCCGAACACGCGATTGAACCGAATCTTGAGAGACCCGATGCCGGTACGCGAGCGCTCCGCCGCCTCCATCGCGGCAATCTGATCTTTGCCGCCGCGACTAATGCCGCGCAGTTCATCGAGCTCGGAGTCAACCCCGTCTCGAATCGCACCGCCTTCCCTGGCCAACGCCGGCGGCTCGCTCACCAAGGTAGCCTCGATCGCATCGCGAATCTCCGGCACCTCATCGAGTTGCGCGCACAAGCTCTGTATCAGCGGCGGCTCGAGCGGAGCGAGCACCCCGCGCAGACGGGGGATGGCGGCGAGCGAGCGCTGGAGACCCAACAGGTCGCGGGGCCCGGCCGTGCCCATTGCCGCTCGCGCCACCAACCGCTCCAGGTCGTGGACGGACTTGAACGCCTCGCGCAGCTTCGCCCGCTCGACCGACCGAAACGCGAGGTCCTCCACGGCGTCGAGTCTGTCGTGTATTTCGGCGAGCCGACACAGCGGACGCAGCAACCACGCGCGCAGTAACCGGCTCCCCATGACGGTGACGGTCTGATCGATCTCGGCCAGTAAGGACCCCTTGCGCGTCCCGTCACTGGAGACCACGACCTCGAGATGTTTCATCGTCGACGGGTCGATGATCATCGCGTCGCTGGTCTGCCGGAAGGCGATGCTCCGCACGTGCCGCAACTGCGCCTTCTGTGTGTCGCGCAGGTAGTGCAGGACGGCCCCGGCCGACGCGATGGCGGCGGGCCGATCTTGGAGGTCAAAGCCGTCGAGTCCCGCGGTGCCGAGTTGCTCCGTCAGCGCGTCCCGTGCCCGGTCGACATCAAAGGTCCAGGTCTCGACGGTGGTGATGGCCGGGGCGGGCGCGTCCGGGAGCAGCGCTCGCAGGTCGTCTTCGGACGAGAGCAGCACCTCCCGCGGGCGCAGCATCGCCACGTCGTCCTTCAGCGCCTGTCGGCCGGTCTTGCCCTCATACTCCGCCGTGGTGAATTCGCCCGTGGAGACGTCGAGCACCGCCATGCCGTACCGGTCGCACCCGCGGGACGTACCGGCCCCCGCGCCGGCGGCGGCATGCAGCACGATGCCCATGAGAAACGTCGGCGCCCGATCGTCGAGATACGCCGTCTCCGTGAACGTGCCTGGCGAGACGACCCGCACCACCTCGCGACGCACGACGCCCTTCGCTGTCTTGGGGTCCTCGACCTGCTCGCAGACCGCCACCCGAAAGCCTTTCTCCACGAGCTTGGCCAGATAACCGTCGGCGGCGTGGTGGGGGAGGCCGCACATCGGAATCGCGCTACCGGTGGCATCCTTCGAGCGTGAGGTCAGGGTGAGATCCAGCGCCCGCGAGGCGGTCACCGCATCCTCGTAGAACATCTCGTAGAAATCGCCCATCCGAAAGAACACGATTGCGTCTCGATACTGGCGCTTCGCGTCCAGGTACTGACGCATCGCGGGCGTGGGCGCGCGGGTAGGCGACGAGCTGCTCGTCGAGGATCGGGTCACTGCAGGTCTTTGTAGGAGACCGTCGCGCGGCACGCGCGACGGAAGAGCCGGAATGCGGCGACCGGTGAATATGTGTGAGTATAGAAAGCGGTTCCGACCCCCGTCAAGACAGCCCCATGCTGATTCTCGCGCTGGACACCACGACCGCCCACGGAAGCGTCGCGCTGGTGCGAGCGGGGCATCTCCTCGAAGAGCAGACGGGGGACCCCGCCGTCAGGCAGGGCCAACGGCTGCCCGGTGACATTGAAACGTTGCTGGCGCGACACGGGTTCACGACTGCGTCGGTGGATCGCTACGTCGTGGCCGTCGGTCCCGGCTCGTTTACGGGGCTCCGCGTCGGCATCGCCACGATTCAGGCGCTCGCCTTGGTGCACGATCGGCCAGTCGTCGGGCTGTCGGTCCTCGACGCCCTGGTGGACATGGAGGTCCAGCGGCTCGCGGCCACGGGCGGTGGGCCTGACCGGCCTGATCTCCCCAACCTGCCCGACGTGCCGGACCTGATCATCCCGTGGGTCGACGCCAAGCGCGGAGAGGTCTTCGCCGCACTCTACGAGCCTGAGCAGACAGAACGGGCCGTGGGCGCGGCAGCAGGCGGGGCCCCCTGGCGGGTCACCGACGGCCCCGTCGCGGTCCGCCCGGAACCACTGCTTGACCGCTGGGGTGTCGCGCTGGCGTCCCGGCGCGCACTGGTCCTCGGGGACGGGGTGCGCGGCACGCGAACGTTGCTCGAGTCACGGCTGGAACCTGGCTCTCGGATCATCGACACGCTGCCGCCGTTGGCCGGCGTCATGGCCCGCATGGCCGGCGTCCGGCCCTGGTGCGAGCTGGCGACGACGCCGCACGCGCTACGTCCGGTGTACATCCGACGCCACTACGCCGACCTCGCCCGCGCCACGCAACAGACCGGACCTGCACCGCCGGACGCCCCTCCGGCGCCCTAGCAGCCCGTGGTGAAGCCTTGCGTCGCACCGAGCCGCTGGCCTGGCAATGACGCGCACGGCCAGCACAAGGCGAGAAGAGGGAAAATACCGGCAGTATGTGACCGATGAACA
>CALBET010001145.1 GCA_937888665.1 uncultured Acidobacteriota bacterium | reverse complement strand
GTCTCCGAGCGCCCAGTCGATACACGATTCCGTTCGTGTTGTTCGCTGTCACCACCGTCGCCTGGGTGTGGCGACGACTGGAAGCGAATCCCCTCGACCGCAGGAGCCAGATCTTTCTCGTCCTGGTCTGCCTGCTCGCCTCGGCCGACCTGGTGATGGTCAACCGTGGGTGGTTCGATGGCGTGTTCTCGGTCCCGCCGGTGGAACGGATCCTGCGACCGCTCGGCGGGCCAAATACCATCACCGTCGACACCGAGTCGAGCCCTTTCGACGACAACTCGCCGATGTTTCGCGCACTCATGCACGACCAAACGATTCTGGACTGCTACGAACCGATGCAGCTGGTCCGGACCATCGATCGCAACCGGCCGCTCGTGTTCACGGACGGCAATGCCAGGATCTTCGAGACCTTCTTTTCCCCGAACCGAGTGGAGTTCACCGTTTTGACTGGTGCCGAGCCGGCGCACGTGTTCATGAACCAGAACTACGCATCAGGGTGGCGCAGCACGCTGGGACCGGTCGAGATCGTCCCGGGGTCCAGAGGACCGGCGGCAAGGATCGCGATGGACGTCGGCGGCCGCCACGCTTTCAGCTTCGTCCCGGACGGGTTCGGTGTGGGCGTGCTCCTGCTGGCGGTCAGCCTGGCTGGTTCGGCTTGGGCATGGCGGCGGGACCTGCACTTCTAACAGCCCGTGGTGAAACCCCGCGTCGCACCGAGAACGACGATGCGCGGCGTTGGTGCGCGGTTCTAAAATCGACCAGGAACGCCCGTGCCTGGCGCCCCGTCACCTTCCCACAGCGTACGACGTCGGCCGACCCAGCTGCGTCATCTGATTGAGGATGTTACAGCCGAGGATGGTTTCCGTCTGCTGCCCCGTGCGACTGCGTGCGTGAAGGCTCTCGCTGTCGGTCTCGAATTCCCAATTCTGTCGCTACACCGAGGCCCGGGGGGAACGTTGCGTTGCGCCTGAGTTCTGACCTACGGTGTCTCGCGCATGAAGGACCTCCTGCTCGCCCTGCTGTACCTGGCCGTCACAGCCGCGAAGCTCTGCAGGCCCGGCGGCGTGCGAGCCGTCATCGCTGAGAATCTCCTGCTCAAGCAGCAGCTGATCGTGCTGCGCCGCGCGCGGCAGCGTGCACCGAACCTCAGGGTGAGCGACCGGCTCCTCTGCGGATTCGGGTCGCTGTTTCTGAGTCCTGGCCGGATCCGCAAGGTCGCCATCGGGGTGCGCCCGGCGACGTTGCTGACCTTCCATCAGGCGCTGGTACGCCGCAAGTACCGCCGCTTGTTTTCTTCGAGCCCGCGACCGAAGAAGCCGGGCCCCAAGGGGCCGAGCGAGGCGCTCATCCGGGCCATCGTCGAGCTCAAAACACGCAATCCTCGATTCGGGTGCCCGCGGATCGCGCGCATCATCTCGCAGACGTTCGGGGTCGACGTCGACAAGAATCTCGTGCACCGCGTCTTGGCGAGACACTATCGACCGTCGCCGGGTGGAGGCGGCCCGTCGTGGCTGTCATTCATTGGACATACCGCCGACAGCTTGTGGAGTGTCGACATGTTTCGGTGTGAGTCCATCGTGCTCCAGAGCTATTGGGTGCTTGTGGTGATGGACCAATTCACCCGCCGCATCGTCGGACTCGGCGTACACCGCGGGGCCGTCGATGGCCCCAGCCTCTGCCGCATGTTCAACGGCGCCAGCCGTGGGCAGGGCGCCCCTCGGCATCTCAGTACTGACCATGATCCGTTGTTCGAGGCTCACCGGTGGCAGGCGCATCTGCGCGTGCTTGAGGTCGACGAAATCAAGACCGTGCCCCATATGCCACTCTCGCATCCCTTTGTGGAACGGCTCATCGGGACCACGCGGCGAGAGTTTCTCGATCATGTGCTGTTCTGGAATACCCGTGATCTTGAACGGAAGCTTGCCGACTTCCAGGCCTACTACAACGCGGCACGCAGCCATGCGTCGTTGGCGGGCAACACCCCGTTAGGCGTCACCGTAGGAAGCCCCATTGCCCGTGCCGAGCTGAACAATGTGCGTTGGGTCTCCCACTGCCGGGACCTGGTCCAGCTCCCGGTGGCGGCCTGACAACGAATTCGAGACGCACAGGATGGACGTGTGGGTGCTGCACGCCTTCCAGAAGAAGGCCAAGACTGGGATCAAGACGCCGAAGACGGAGCTGGAGCTTGTCCGCGATCGACTGAGGAGATTGAAGAAGGAGCTACGGCAATGACCAAGCAACGTGACGATTTCGAGCTGGTGCGCGGTAGTGGAAACGTGTTCCGAGATTTCGGGCAGCCTGATGCCGACGTGCAACAGACCAAGGCGCTGCTGGCCGCCCGCATTATTGGCATTCTGGATGAGGATGCGCTTTCAACGCGCAAGGCCGAGGCGCGGACCGGAGTCAGTCACGCTGCCATCGGGTGAGAAGAACGGGTCGTCGACGCCAACGCCGGCCGTTCCCGGCACTGCCTTGGCATCCACTCCATCAACGGGCCGAATCCATAACCGTTTTTCGCCTGGCTCTTCCGCGACATATGCCAACTGGCGACCGTCTGGCGAGAGCGCACTGCGGAAATGTTTCCCTGTTCGGCAACTACTGTGAAGTGCACCGCCGGTTTGTCTGGCGGCTTCTGACTGAAGTACAGGGTCCCTACACCAAGCGCCGACAGTGCGCAAAGCCCGGAGACAGACCATGCCGGCCACACGCGGCCGAGCGCACGTGAGGTGACCACGCCGTCCGATTCACCACTGTGGCCACCCAGCTGAGTTCGGTCGTCACGTCGCGTGAACTTTGCCAGCGGTCTTCAGGGTCCTTGCGGAGGCATGTCTTCACGATCCTGTCCAGCGCTGGCGGTGCGATCGCCTGCGTCGAGGAGAGAGGCACCGGGTCGGCACTCATGATCGCGCTGATCAGACTTGCTTGGCTGCCACCGGAGAAGGCCCTGTTCCCCGCCACCATTTCGTAGACGATGGTCCCAAAGGCGAAAATGTCCGTCCGGTGGTCCGCCTCTTTCCCCTCCAACTGCTCCGGGGCCATGTATTGCAGCGTGCCGAGAATCGCACCCTCGCCGGTCAGGCCCGCGCTGACGGTCGGGGCGGACACCCCAACCGGCAGGTCGTGGCCCGGCCGCAGCTTCGGTTCTACAGAGGACGAGTTGGGGACCCGAGGCGCGGGTTGGATGACCGCAGGATGACCTGGGGACACCCCCGGCCTGGCGGCCGACCGTCTGCCCTCCCCTTCCCCGCCGTCTCGAATCGGCGACAAGACGGACCCTGGTCCGCCGCTCTGCTGTGCCCGTTTTTGTGCCCGCTCTACCTGGCCCGGAGTTGCGGCCCCTGGCGGTGATCTGGACAATTCGCAGGATCACCGTGAGATATGCCGTGCGAATGCGACACCCCCCCGCGTGGCTCCCCACGCCCTCGACGCCCGGCGCTCCCGGTAACGACCCATGCAACTCTCGAGCGCCCAATCTCGTCTCATCTCAACAGACAGCGGTGCGAGAAGGGAGATTCCACATGCGCGTGACAGGGCAACTCTGTATGGTGGCGGCGGTCGTGATGGCAACGGGGTGTGTGACGGGCCTGGCCGATTTCATCAGTGTGCAGGCCTCCGGCGACATCGTCACGGTAGAGCCGGTCGTCGAGAACTTCTCGCGCGTGCAGACCGGCCATGGCTGCCGTCTGACAGTCGTGCCATCGAACGACCACTCGGTGCTCGTCCGCATTGACGACAACGTGCGCGACGATCTGGAAGTCGACGTCGACGACTCGACCTTGCGCATCCAACTGAAGTCGGGACGGAACTATCGCAACCTCCACTGCGAGGTGGATGTGGCGATGCCCGACATCGACGGAGTCCGCCTGAGCGGGGGCGCGCGGGGGAACGTATCGGACTTTGCCCTCGACCACGCCTTCGAGGCGCGCATGTCAGGTGGCAGTCGCCTGGAGGGCACGTTCACCGCGGCGCATCTCGATGTGACCGTGTCGGGCGGTGCGTCGGCCGACCTCAGCGGGTCGAGCGATTCGGCCTCGCTCCGTGGCAGTGGCGGCGGCCACATCACGCTGGCGGACTGGCGGACGGCGTCCGCCGATGTGACCTTCAGTGGAGGGAGCCGCGGCTCCATCGATGTCAGGGACGAGCTGACAGGCCGCGTCAGCGGGGGCGGCTCAATCTCGTATGTGGACGCCCCGCGCAACATTGACGTCAGCCGCAGCGGCGGCGGCCGGGTCGGGCAGCAGTAACCGGTTTCCAGGCGACGCGGCCGTCGAAGGACAGCGCTGAACTTCGGCTCTGCTGGGTTCGCAGCCCCGGGACGGCCCTTGGGCCGTGGATGACCGGGATGAATCCCAAAGGGTCCATTTGGGTCCTCCCGAACATCCCGACGTGTGCTCTCGGTGCCGTGCTGTTCGTGTTTTGGTCTATCCCAACGTATGGACAGCCGACAGCGGCCGAAACGGACCTGTCTAGAGCCGCAGACATCGCAATGAGAATGTCTCGGTCGGTCGTCATCGCCATGCTGGGTCCCGCGGACATGACCATCTTGTCCACAGACGGCGGCGAGTGGAGTCTGGAAGGCTCAGCGGCTCTTGAGCTGTATTGGCTCAATGGTCACTGTGATCCGGTTTCGGTGATGTTTGACTCTCGGAGTGCAGCGGTCGGGTGGAGCGAGGGGCGTGCGCTGTGCGGTGATTCACCCAGTGAACCGTACGCTTGGCCCGTCCCCGGGGAAAAATATTCCTGCGACAAAGCTGACCGGAGCGACTTCTGCCGGTGAGCGCCCTCAGTGCTCGATCTGACTTGCGCCCAGCTCTTTCAAGACGCTTTCCTGCAGGCCGGGCGACGCCTGTGCAAGTTTGTGCAAGATTTTCCCTGACACGGGGTCCTGAACGGCTTCAATCGGCCAACCAGAATGAAAGCCGGCCCAGTTTTACCCAGGTCGGCCGCCTGGTCCCGGGCCTCCTGGTGCCACGCGGAGTGCCACGCGATTACTGAGGGTTTCTGACGTACGGTGACGGGCTAGGACGGATGCCTACCCCCCCAGTTTCCCTAATGATTCCCGCAACAAATGGTACGCCCGGCAGGGCTCGAACCTGCGACCCTCGGCTTAGAAGGCCCGATGTCGGATCGGTGATACCAAGACGGTTATATTTGAGCCCGCCGTCGGCCGCTCGATGTGCTCAAGTCCGGCGAAAATAGAGCGCTTGTCCCCTGTCCTGGCGGCGAACCTGATAACCGATCAGCTCACGGGGCTTGACCGGCCAACATGCTCTGCCTCTACCGGCCGTCGCGACAACTTAACAATGCCCTTTCGCCCGTCCTCATGCAGCTGTGTCTCTCGGTTTGACACGGCGTGCGATACGCTTGCCAGCATCGTTCTCGGCAACGCGGAGTTCGAACGTCTTCTGCAAGTTCAACCAGAACTCCGGCGTCGTCCCGAGATAACGCGACAGACGCAGTGCGGTATCCGCCGTGATGCCGCGCTGGCCGTTCAGAATCGCCGTGATTCGATTCCCTGGGACATCCAGAGCCGCAGCGAAAGCCTTCGCAGACAATTCCAGCACATCGAGCTCCTCACGCAGAATCTCGCCGGGGTGCACGGGCCGCATACCATTCCTGCTCATTTCGTCGTCCTCGAATCAGTGGTAGTCCACGACTTCTACGTCCCAGGGGCCGTCATCGTCCCACCGAAAACACAGCCGCCACTGCTGATTGACTCGGATGCTGACTTGCCCAGCACGATCGCCAGACAAGAATTCCAGCCGGTTGCTGCGCAACGCCGCCAAGTCCTGCAGGGTCTCTGCGTTGTCTAGAATGGCCAGACGACGTGTCGCTTGGCTCGCAAACGCCTGGAACTCTCGAACGCGATTACCTTCGAAGAATCGTTGGGTCTTTCGGTCTTTGAAACTTCGAATCACAGATCACGATCATAGCACAACAATATGCATTACGTACACCGTATCATTCGCGTTGATGCGGTGCTTCCGCGGTGCTTGCTCCGCTCGCTATTGATCGGTCGGTATTGACGCCCCTATCTGTCAAGACTGGCGTTTAGGCCGCCTGCGTGACGTGTGGGTGGCGAATTGCTAATCGGCCCCACGATCCGGGGAGATATCACGTCTTGTGATCTTGGGCGAGGTCGG
>CALBET010001144.1 GCA_937888665.1 uncultured Acidobacteriota bacterium | reverse complement strand
GTGACGGACGATACGGCGGTCACTGAGAGCCCGGCTTCGGCGAGGGCCCGGGCGGTGCCGCCGGTCGACACAAGCTCGTAGCCACGGGCCAAGAGCCGGCGCGCGAAGTCCACCACATTCGATTTGTCCGACACGCTCACTAGTGCTCGCATACGGCTCGCCCTCTCTCGTCAATCTCTCAGGCTCTCAGGCTTTCACACGTCTCGCGTGTGAGCGCCCTGTAGAACGGTCTTCAGGTCGGCCTGGAGAACGGACCGGGGCGTCCCTCTTCACGTGCGCGTACCCCTCGATCCCACAAATTCGCAAAGGTCCGAAACCGGTGCTGAAGCGTATTGAAGCGGAAGCGCTCCCCCGAACCGTGGATAGACGCGCGGTCCATCCGGCGCATCAGCGCCTCCACGGTTGACCGCAATGCGTGCGGCGGACGCTGTTGCTGGCCGGCGAAGAACAGTTGGTATTCCCGTTCCAGCTGGTCCAGCTCTGCTTTCAGGGTGCGCAGATCCCGCTCCAGGTCGGCAAGTTCCGACCCCGTCTCACCAGACCCAGACCGCCGGGCGTTCATGGAATCAGAAACCAGATGAGGGGTAGCCAGAGCTCGCGCGCATACGGCACCGGCCGATCGTCGATCAACACCTCGCAGGACTCCACCGGCCCCACCAATTCAAACAGCGTCCGGAGACTCGAGGCCTGGCTCGGCAGGAACCGCGCACGATGCCGCTGCGACCGGCCGGTCCCTGTGACCAGATACTCGGTCGATGCGCGCGCCAGCTCCACCGCCCGCTGGTAGTGCGCCCCTTCAAACGGCGGGAACACCAGCGTCACCGAGAATGGACGGTCGGCGCTGTCTCCAAGCAGAATCTTCCGCACGTCCGGATCGAGCAGCGCGAGTTCGTCGTCGCTCGGCTCCTCCGGCACGTCGACGTACGGCCAGAATCGGTCGGACGGTCGATACATCGACGCGCCGCCGTCTTCCTTCGAGGTCTCTGCTGGGGGGCCGGAGGGCTTGATCATCGGTCGCGGCGACGTGATGGTATCCTGAACCGCCGCGACGCGGCAAGACGCGAGCCCAACCCGAGCTCCCTCCTGCCGGGCGGCGTCCGCCGGCACGCGAAGGCTCCAGATGCCGACACCGCGAATCCTGCCATCCATCGACCAGCTACGGCAACGACCCGGTATCTGTGCCCTGGAAGCCGAGTATGGCCCGTCTGCGGTGCTGTCGGCGCTCAGGGCGGTGGCCGGTACCCTCCGCCAGGAACTCGCCGGGCCGGCGCCACCTGTCGAAGACCGTCAGCAGGCCGCCCTCGCTATCGAGCAACGAGCGGCGCGACAGCTTGAGCAGGCGTTCGCACCCTCGTTGGTGCCAGTCATCAATGCAACGGGAGTGATCGTGCATACGAACCTGGGCCGCGCACCGCTGGCCCCGGCGGCCGCCCGGCGCGTCGCTGACATGGCCGCCGGCTACACCAACCTGGAATACGACCTGACCGAGGGACAGCGCGGTTCGCGGAGCGTGCATGCCGAACAGTTGCTCGCCCAGGTCACCGGCGCGCCGGCCTCCGCCGTCGTCAACAACAACGCCGCCGCCGTGTTGCTGACACTCGCGGCGCTGGCGAGCGGTCGCGAGGCAATTGTGTCGCGTGGCGAGCTGGTGGAGATTGGCGGGGGCTTCCGGATTCCGGACGTCATGCGGCAATCGGGAGCCGACGTCCGAGAGGTCGGCACCACCAACAAGACTCGCACGGCCGACTATGCCGCGGCAATCAGCGATCGCACGGCTGTCATCCTGCGGGTCCACCCGTCAAATTTCCGGATCGAGGGATTCACCGAGCGGCCAGCGCTCGACGAACTCGTGGCACTGGGTCGACGCTTCGAGATCCCGGTGGTCGAAGATCTGGGCAGCGGGAACCTGCTCATGCCGCCGGAGGAGGCCGGCATCGGAGAGCCCTTGGTGGCCGCCAGCGTGGCCGCGGGCGTCTCAATCTGCTGCTTCAGCGGCGACAAGCTGCTGGGCGGGCCGCAGGCGGGCATCATCGTGGGTGACCAGGACCTGGTGTCGCGCATCCGCCGCCACCCGCTGATGCGCGCCCTGCGCGTGGACAAGATGACCTATGCCGCGCTCGAAGCGACCCTGCTCGAATACGCGCGCGGACGGGCGAAGACGACCATCCCGGTGGCTCGCATGCTGCACACCACCGCCGAAGCGATTGGACGACGAGCACGCGCGCTCGTGGACGGACTTGCCGGACACCCGTTGTTCGAATCTGACGTCGTCGTGGGGGTCTCGACGGTCGGCGGCGGAGGAGCGCCGGGGTCCGCCATCGCGACCCGTCTGGCCCGGCTGACACCGACGGACCGTTCAGCGAGCGGGCTCGAAAGCCGTCTACGGCGCCTCCGGACGCCGGTCATCGCGCGGATCGAGGACAACCGCGTGCTACTGGACCTGCGGACGGTGTTGCCTGAACAGGACGAACAACTCATCGAGTCGTTGCGCACACTGGCTTGACGTTGGTTCGCGTGTCGCGAGTGTCGTGTCTCAGCCCCTAACTGATGCCCTTTAACCGTCTGGAGCGGTTTCGTAGCGGGTTGTCTTCACCGGGCCCTCGCCGGTGATCTGCACCGTGACGGCTTCGTCGCGCGCCTGATCGTAGTGGATGCCGTGTGGTGGTTCGTAGATAAAGCTGCCTGCCGTCACCGGACGCATCGTGTCAGGCTGATAGATCGAGGCCTCGGGGCCAATCGCCACCCACCAGGTACCTTTCAGCACGGTGATGTACCGACCCTGATCGTGGGAATGCGGCTTGGTCCCGGTGCCGGCGGCAAAGGTGACTCGGGTCACGTACATACCGGGCTCGCCGGCCGTGCCCACAACGCTGACCGAGCGGCTCCCCTCGGGCGGGACCATGTCGCCGGGCGCCGCCACGATGAAGCCATGTTCATCAGGTGTGAGTGACTGCGCCGACGCCGACCCGGGGCCGACGCTTGCGAGGACGCACGCGCAGCAAACCCACCGAAGCCGTGCGAAGCGTGTCATCGGTCCTCCCTCTCAGGCGGTGCGACAGTAGCGACACCGGTCGCCACACGGTCGCGGCCATTCGTTCTGCGCCCCATGGTGTCCCAGCGCGCTCGTATCCGCAAGGCGGATCGCTCCCGGGAGGATCGCCGGCTACTCGCCGGTTGCGCGCCGCACCAGCAACCTCAGGCCGGATGCCCACCGCAAGGCCACCTGGGTGAACTCGTCGCGACGTTCCAGATCAGCGATCAGTGCCGCCACCAGGAGTGTCGTCCATCGGAGAACCGGACAGTGTTATGACTGGATGGCGCGTGTCTTTCTATTCGGGCAGGTCGCGCAGTTGAGTGGCTCGCCATCCGGGCCGACCGCGTCAGGACCGCCGCACGACCCTCGCAGGCAGCGTCCGTTGAACATGACGCCCACCGCCATGATCACCATGATGATGCCGATACCGCCGAAGGTCAGGAGAAAGGTCGCCATCTATTACTTAGACGGGGCTGCGCCCCGAACCCCACGCGGCCGCTGCGCGGGGACCCCTGACTGCCCCACCCCGCGGCCGCGGGGCGCGCATTGTCGCGCGCCCTGGAGTTGGGCACCGAATGACGCTTGCAGGGCACTAGTCTATTGTAGCGCCAGCTGGGGCTCGGACGGGGCCAGCTGGTCGAACGCCGGCGTAGCGCGGGCGGTGATCGCGCCACCATCGTCACGTATGAGAAAGAGCGCGGCCCAGCCCCGCTCGATGGCCAGGTCGTACCCGTCGTCCGGACCGAGCACTTGCAGGGCCGTAGCCATGCCGTCGGCCATGAGACAGGTGTCGGCGATCACGCTGACCGAGGCCAGCCGGTGGTCGACCGGGCGACCGGTTCGCGGATCGATGGTGTGCGACACCAGACGCCCCTCGACTTCCCGCACGTTCCGATAATCGCCCGACGTCGCCAGCGCGCGGTCGGACAGCGGGATGACCCGCTGGATGCCTCCCCCGTCGGCCGGGCGCTCGATCCCGATGCGCCAGGGCTGATGGAGATGGTTCAGACCAGAGGCGACGATTTCGCCACCCACCTCCACCATGAACCGCGTCGACCCCTCCTCCATGAGTGCCTCCGCAACCCTGTCGACGCCGTAGCCCTTGGCGACGGACGACAGGTCCCACTCCAGCTTCGGGTCGGTCTTGCGCACGGTCGAGGTTGCATCGTCCAGCTCGAGTTTCCTGAACCCGACCCGCCCCCGCAACCTGAGCAGATGGGCAGCGTCGGGCGGCAGCACGTCGGGCTCAATCGGCCCGAAACCCCACGCGTTGACCAGCGGGCCCACCGTAATGTCGAGCGCGCCGTCAGTCAGCTCGGCCAGTTCGAGCGCGGCGCGCACAACCTGGAATGTGGGAGACGACAACGGAAACGGGTCGGTCGACTGGATCTCGTTGAAACGCGAGACCTCGGAGGCCGGCCGATAGTGCGACATGGCCGACTCCACGTCGTCGAGCGCAGTCTGAATTCGAAAACCGGTCTGCTCTCGTCGCGCCTCGTCCCAGGCCTCCACGCTGACCACCCTGACGGTGTAGGTCGTACCCATCGTCGACCCGTCGAAGACCTCCACGAGCAGGTCCGCCGGACCATCCGGCCCGGGCGCCGACTGGACGCAGGCGGCTACGCTGGCCACCAACAGCACGGCCAGCGAGCGAAACGCCTGGGCCGCGCGATAGGCAGTCATGGCGGTCGAGCAGGCTGATGACTTACCCGAAATCGTCGAAGAGAATGTTCTCCGACTCGACACCCAACGAATCAAGCATGTCCATGCATGCTTTGAGCATCATGGGCGGGCCGCACAGGTAGTACTCGATGTCCTCGGGCGCCGGGTGATCCTTGAGGTAGTTGTCCAGCACCACCTGATGAATAAACCCTGTGTAGCCGGTCCAGGTGTCCTCGGGGAGTGGCTCCGATAGGGCGAGATGCCAGGAGAAGTTGTCGCTCTCTTGCGCGATGCCGTCGAAGTCGTCGACATAGAACGCTTCGCGCAAACTGCGTGCGCCGTACCAATACGACACCTTCCGGGATGTACTGAGCCGCCGGAACTGGTCGAAAATGTGCGACCGCATCGGGGCCATGCCCGCCCCGCCGCCAATGAACATCATCTCGGCCTGGGTCTCCTTTGCGAAGAACTCACCGAAAGGCCCGGAGATCGTGACCTCGTCGCCCGGCTTCAGATTGAAGATGTACGAACTCATTTTCCCGGGTGGGGTGCCTTCTGGCGCGCGCGGTGGCGGTGAGGCCACGCGGACGTTCAGCATGATGATGCCGCGCTCCTCAGGAAAGTTGGCCATCGAGTAGGCACGGGTGACCGGCTCGTCTAGTGTGGACACGTATCGCCACAGATTGAACTTGTCCCAGTCTTCCCGATACTCCTCATCAACCTCGAAGTCGGCGTACTTGACGGTGCCCGCGGGCGCCTCGATCTGGATGTACCCACCGGCGCGAAACGGCACCGACTCCCCGGCGGGCAACTCCAGTACCAGTTCTTTAATGAAGGTGGCGACGTTGTCATTCGACCGCACCGTGCAGCGCCACTGCTTGACGCTGAACACCTCCGGTGGCAACTCGATGGACATGTCCTGCTTTACCTTCACCTGGCAGGACAAACGTACCCCGTCGCGCGCATCGCCACGCGAGACATGGCTCAACTCGGTTGGCAAAATCGCGCCGCCGCCGTCGATGACTTTCAGCGTGCAGACCCCGCAACTGCCTTTGCCACCGCAGGCCGACGGGATAAAGATGCGGTTGGCAGCCAGCGTACTGAGCAACGTGCTGCCCGCGCTGGTACACAGCGCCTTCGCCGGGTCGCCGTTGATCGTGATGGTCACATCCCCGGTGGCCACCAGCTGATTCCGGGCCATCATCAGCAGACCGACGAGGGCGACGATGGTGAACGTGAACATGCCGACACCGAGGACGACCGTGGTCATTGTGCGGCCGCTCCTTCTGACGTGGCTTCCGGCTTCAGCGGCCGCCCTCGTCGCGTCCGCGCACTCTGCCCATCTGAGGCCCGATGCCCGACGCCTGACGCCCGCGGGTCGAGTGTCCTCGCCGGCCCGCTCACAGTTGTACCCCCGCGAACGCCATGAAGCCGATGGCCATCAGT
>CALBET010001143.1 GCA_937888665.1 uncultured Acidobacteriota bacterium | reverse complement strand
GGCTACCGGCGGATGCAGTCGACCAGATCCGCGAGTACCTCCGATGCCAAGCCGAATCCAACCCGTCGGCGCGCCGTGTCCTGTTTGCCTACGAGTCAATCGTAAGTGCCACGTGGTTCAACGCCGGGGCGGCGCTGCCCCCCATCGCTACACGTGATGAGCTGGGCGCGTACCTGCGCACCGACGGTGAGTTCGCTTCAGCTGTCGCGCGAGTTGCCATCGGGATGCCGCTGGATGTTCTAGACGGCGACATCCTGCTCGTGGATACGCCTGGCCTGAACGACGCGACGAGAGTGCGGGAGCGGATCGCGATCCAGGAAGCGTTGAGCGCGGACTGCCTTATCTTCGTGATGCTGGCGACGAAGATTGGAACGGAATCCGAACGCCGGTTCTTGACGGAGTTGGCCCAGGCAGGCCGGGCTGTACACCTCCTGCCTGTCCTGACCCACTCCGACCTGCTGTCTAGCGACGACGTGCGCACTCAGGCGATGAATGAGCCCGTCCGATTCGTCGCCGACTGCTGCGGGGGCTCCGGGGTCCATGTTCTTGATACCCTCAGCGTGAACGCAAGGCGTGCGGCGGCCCTTGACCCGGAGGAAGTCAGTCACCTCCAGCGAGCCCTGGCCGGCGCGATCGCTGATCCCCGGCGAGTCGAGCGGTACGAAGAGCGCATTTCGGAGGCTGTGGCGAGTCTGCGCGACGATGTGGCAGCCGCTGGCGAGCGATGGCTGGCCGGCCACGAGGCTCGACTGCCGACGTCCGACCAACTCGAGTCGCAGGAGGCGGTGGTCAAGGAGCTCGAACAACTCGCAGAGCACTATCGTGGCCACATCACGCGGCAGCTCAAGGCAGTAAGGGACCGCATGTGCGCAGAGCATGATGCGGCGGTTGTTGAAGTCGCGGGACTGAAGCTTGATCTACTACAGACCATTCGGGCGAAGATTGAGTTGGCGGCGACGGAGATCGAGGTCCGAGACGAGGCGGGCTGGCAGCGCTTTGACCGGAAACTGCAGATAGATGTTCTTGGGCCCGCGCTGGATCGTTTCAACGGCAAGCAGCGCAAGAGCATCGAGCGGTGGCAGCCCGACCTGGAGGCGTTCCAGGCACAGGTCGATGACGACATGAGCGCGGCTCTTGAACGGCTCGACCTGGTCGCAGGCAGACTCGAAGACGTGACGGCCGTTCAGGCGCGGGCACTCGGAAGCTTGCTCGCGGCGAAGGACATCGTTGACGGCATCAATCGTCGAGCCGTCACGGCCGGAGGTGGGTTCGCCGCTGGCGCGGCATCTGGCGAGGGTTTCTCTGGGCTCGCGTCCGTTGCGTCGGGCATTCTCGCGATAGGTGCCGCGGTCGTCGGTTCGCCTTTGGCGCTACCCGCTGCGGGCCTGGCCGTAATCCTCGGTGCCGGGTTCGCGGCGCTGAGTTTCATGAACAAGGAGAAACGGCTCAACCAATTCGTCGACAAGAAGGTGGAGGCCGTAGCGGAGCACCTGGACGCTGCCTTTGAGCTGCAGGGCGACAGGTACTCAGAGATTCTCATGAGGATCTGGGCGGGGTTCGCGGACTCGGCGCAGGCCAACTATGCACCTGTGATCGGTTCAGCTCTGGCTCTAGCGGAGCGAAGTCGTGTCCAAAGCGCGTTGTGGGAGCGTATCCGGAGGGATGGTCGTGCACTGTCGGATGACCTCCGGACCGGTCGCCTGCTGGAGATGCGGATTGACGGCGAACACAAGTCCTGACCGCGGTGGTCGGACGTCGTGGCCTTGGCAAAGGCCGCGAACTACGTCCTGCGCCAGTGGCACACCCTGGTCGTCTT
>CALBET010001142.1 GCA_937888665.1 uncultured Acidobacteriota bacterium | reverse complement strand
AATAGTCATTTCGAGAACTCGATGCGCTGGCCGGCGGCTCGATCTGCAGTCGTGTGTTCCGAACGTGCTGCGAGGCGCTTGCCCGCGGACTGAGCCGCACCTGATGCATCGACAGCGAGACCGGCTCCGCGTAGGTGTATTGCGTGGCGTGGGCCACGCGGTAGGTGGAGCCGGAGCCGGACGTCTGCGACTGGGTCTGCGTCATGTCTTTCGCTGGACTCATCGGCGCGCCAGGTGCCGCACCGGTGTCGCGTGGGTGAGGTAGTCGCGGGTGAGTGCGTCCGATAAGCCACCCAGGTCGTCCTGCAACCGGTCGAGCAGGGTGACGAGTGCGGGCCGTCCTCCGGTGTCGTCAACCGCGCAGAGTTCATCGAGGTCGACCAGCTGTATCGCCGCGATGGCGTCGGTCAGCAACCTGGACTCAGGCGACCGGCGTCCCGGAGCCGGCGCCTCAGGCAACGCCTTGACGTGCCGTTTCAACTGGTCGAGCTGAAAGGCGACGCTCCGCGGATTGGCGTCGTCGAGGAGGAGGAGATCGACGAGCAGGTTCGTGCGGAGCGATGTCAGGTAGCGCGATCGATAGGTGATCACACTGCCGGTCGCGTCGAGCAGGAGCTCGATCCGCGCACGTTCATCATCCAGCGCACCGGTGAGCCCGTGCCGCAGCAACTGCAGCACCTGCAGCGCGCGTTCGATCCGACGACCGACGTCAAGCAGACGCCAGCCGTGGCCGCGGGTCATACCCTCGCTGACCGCGCCACCGAAGCTCGTCAGGATCATCACCATCTGGTCCAGTGTCCGGCGCACGCCGCTGCGGCTCCGCCGTCTCGCGCCGCCCTTGAGGTCCGACTCCAGTCGGCTGATGATGCGCCACGAGTCGGCGGAGAGCCGGTCGCGCAGGAGCCAGGCGGTGCTCCGCAAATGGTCGAGTTGCCACCCGATACTGCCGCGCTCCTTCGATTCGGCCAGCATGGTCGTGACCGCGGACTCCAGCGCTCGCTCGGGCGGCTGCGACGTGGCGCCGGCGTCGGCCGGCACATACTTCAACTTCACCAGGAAACTCAGGGCGCCGGCGATGGCCGCCGTGGACCGGCGCGACGATTCTTCCGAGAGCAGCGGGACGGCGGCGCGCAACAGCCGCACCGCCGCTTCGATCCGTTCGGCATAGCGGCCGAGCCAATACAGGTTGTCGGCGACACGGCTCGGGAGATCGAACGTGGCGCGGCTGACATCGACGGGCGCGACGTTCTGGGCCAGCAGGGGGCGGTGGGGCTCCACCGTCTGGCCGACCACCCAGACGTCTTTGCTGCTTCCGCCGCTCAGCAGCGTGACGTCGAGGGAGTCGGTTGACGCCGACACCCGACCAAGTCCGCCCGGCAGCACCTCGTAGCCGTCGCCGCGCGCGATCGCGAACACGCGCATCACGAAGAACCGCGGCGCGAGGCCACCCGCCGTGCGCACTGGCGTGGTCGAGAGTGCCACCTGTTCCTGTGCGACGTAGCGGTGGGGCTGGCGTTCGATGCGAGCAACGAGTCGGGCCCGTTGGCTCTCGGGCAACCGTCGTCCGAACGTGCGCTCGCGGCGTCCTGTGGGATACGCCGGCTTGATGACCAGACCGTCGAGATGCCCGAGCACGTGCTCGCGCGCCGTGTCCGCACCACACCACCACGTAGCGACCGACGGTAGCTGCAGGTCCTCATCGAGGAGTTGGCGGCACAGCGCCGGCAGAAACGCCATGAGCCCGGGGGACTCGACCAGCCCGCTGCCAAGGGCGTTGACGACACCGACCGAGCCTCGTCGGACCGCGTCCACGAGTCCGGGCACTCCGGTGCAAGAGTGGCCGGCGAACTCGAGCGGGTCGCAGGCATCTGACTGGTCGTTGCGCAACACCAGGTCCACCGGTTGCAATCCCCCGAGTGTCTTGATGTACACGCGGTCGTTCCGCAACGTCAGATCGGTCCCCTCGACCAGGGTGTACCCGAGGTGCCGCGCCAGGAACGCGTGTTCGAAATAGTTGTCCGCCGCCGGACCCGGTGTCATGACGACGATGCGCGGGTTCTCGCGGTGTCCCGGCGCGCTGGCCTCGAGGGACAGCTTGCGGTTCTCCAGCGTGCCGGCCAGTCGTCGGACCTTCGACGCGAGCAGCAGGTCGGAGAGCACCGCGTTCACCACGACGCGATTCTCGAGCGCGAAACCGATGCCGGCCGGCGCCTCGGTCCGGTCGCCAAGTACCCACCACCGGCCGTCGGGAGAACGGACCATGTCGGCGGCATAGAGGTTGAGCCGGCGCCCCCCGGTTGGGGGAAGCCCGTGGCACTCGCGAAGAAACGCGGGGTTCGCATACAGCCATTCGGCCGGGAGCGTGCGCTCGCGAATCAGACGCTGCGGACCGTAGAGATCGGCGAGCACCGAGTCCAGCAGCATCGCGCGCTGGGCGATCGCGCCCTCCAGTCGCGCCCATTCCCCGTCGTCAATCACGAACGGGATGAGATCGAGCGGCCACGGACGTTCTTGGGTGCCACTGCCCTTGTGGACGTGGAAGGTCATGCCGTTGTCGCGAATCAGCCGACGAGCCTCCTGGGTCCGGCGGTTGAGCTCGTGGCGACCAAACGACGACAACGACGTGGCCAGCGCCTGCCAGTGTGGCCGGACCGCCCCGTCCGGTCCGATCATCTCGTCGTAGTGTCCCGGGAGGGGGGTATAGGCCAGCGCCGCTGTCACGGTCGGGGCTCCGCCGCCGGTCCGCCGGGAGCCGCGCGCCGGAGGTCGAGGGTGTGTGGCGCGTCGGGGTTGGTCTCCGGGTCACCTGGTGTCATCGGTCCTGGAGTGTGGCTGGAGGCGACGAACCGGCTCACCCGCCGCGACTCCGCTTCCGCGGCGTTCACCGGAAAGTGGTCGGGATTGAGCCCGCCGGGGTGCTCCACGTGATACGTGCAGCCACCGATCGAGCGTCCAGACCAGGTATCGACGAGGTCGAACACCACCGGCGTGTGCACCCCGATCGTCGGGTGGAGGCAGGATGGCGGCTGCCACGCGCGGTATCGCACACCGGCGGCGAACTCGCCCTGCGTCCCCGTCGGGTGCAGGGGGACGCGCCGACCGTTGCAGGTCACGACGTGCCGCAGGCCCACCGCTCCGCGGACCATGACCTGGAGCCGCTCGACCGAGGAGTCGACATACCTGGCGGTGGCGCCGCCGGCCGGTTCCTCGCCCAGCACATACCAGGGCTCCCCGGCCGTGCGCAGCTCGATCTCGATATCGCCGCATTCCACGCGACCAATCCGAGGGTATCGGAATTCGAAGTGGACCTCGAACCAGTCCGCCCGGAACGGGAACCCCGCGCGGCGCAGGTCGTCGATGACCGACTCGAAATCGCGCCGGACATAGTGCGGCAGCATGAACTCGTCGTGCAGCCGCTGGCCCCAGTGCACCGGTGGCTGTCGGTAGCGGCGGGTCCAGCACCAGGCGACGAGGCCACGCAGCAACAGCTGCTGCGTGAGACTCATGCGTGCGTGGGGCGGCATCTCGAAGGCCCGCAGCTCGACCAGTCCCTGCCGACCAGACGCGGTCTCGGGCGCGTACAGCTTGTCGATGCAGAATTCCGCGCGATGGGTGTTACCCGTCACATCGACCAGCAAGTGTCTGAAGACGCGGTCGACCAGCCAGGGCGCGCAGTCGTCGCCCAGCGCATCGATTTGCTCGAACGCGATCTCCATCTCGGACATGCTGTCGGCCCGGGTTTCGTCGACCCGCGGCGCCTGGCTCGTCGGCCCGATGAAGAGCCCCGAGAAGAGGTACGACAAGGAGGGGTGGTTGATCCAGTACGCCAGCAGACTCCGGAGGAGGTCCGGCCGGCGGAGGAACGGGGAATCAGCCGGTGTCGGACCCCCCAGTACCACATGGTTCCCGCCACCGGTGCCGCTGTGACGGCCATCCATCAGGAAGGTGTCGGTCCCCAGCCGGGTTTCGCGCGCGGCGTCGTAGAGGGTGGTCGTCGTCGAGACCAGCTCCTCCCAGTTGTGGGCTGGATGGGTATTGACCTCGATGACACCGGGGTCCGGGGTGACCTTCAGGACGGAAATCCGAGGATCTGGCGGCGGAGGGTACCCTTCGACCACGACCGGCGTGTCGAGTTCCGCGGCGGCGTCTTCGAGCTGTTCGAGAAGGGCCACGAAGTCCTCTGCGGTGTCCAGCGGTGGCAGGAACACATGAAGCCGCCCTCCGCGCGGTTGCACGACCAGCGCGGTGCGGATCACCCAGTCGGCCGACTCGCCGGTCGTTGGCGTCCGATCGGCGGGGGCCGGTGAATCGGACGGTGTGTGTTCCGGACGTTGCTTGCGCGCGACGACGGGCGGGAGCGGCGGTCGGGCCTCGAGTGGGTCCCGTTCGTGCACCTGGACCGCGTGACGCGGGTCGACCCAGGCGAGCGACTCCATCGGCAGCCGCAGACCGACCGGGGAATCGCCCGGCATCAGAAACAGATGCTTGCCTCTCAGCATCCAGAGCCCGCTCTGCCACATCCGCTCGCCTCCGGCAGACTTGCGTGCCAGTGGGAGGACATAGCCAACCGGTTGGTCGAGTCCCGTCTCGAAGACCTGTCGCAGGCGCTCGCGGTCCTCCGGGCGTTTGAGCCGGTTGTCCCCCGGTGTGAGATTCACCGGCAGCTTGCGCTCCTGGTGCAGGTAGTGCACCGGGTCTTCGTAGGCCTCGATGGCGTAGTCGCCGTTCACCTCGAGACGGGTCGCCAGGGCGCGAACCAACCGCTGAGCCCGCCCTAGGTCGTGGCCGTAGTCGTGCGACGTGTCAGCCAGCAGTTCGGGGTTCCGCCACAGCGGCTGTCCGTCCTGCCGCCAGTAGCAGCCGAGTGCCCATCGAGGAAGTGGCTCGCCGGGATACTGCTTGCCCTGTCCGAACTGGAGCAGCCCGCCGGGGCCGAACCGCGGCTGCAGACGCCGAAGCAGCTGTTCAGACAGCGGCCGCTTGGTCGGCCCGAGCGCGTCGTAGTTCCACTCGCCGCCGTCCATGTCGTCGATCGACACGAAGGTGGGCTCGCCACCCATTGTGAGGCGGACGTCCCCTTCCTCGAGCGTCCGGTCGATGGCGTGGCCCAAGGCGTCGATCGCGGACCATTCCTCGTCCGAGTACGGCTTCGTGACCCGCGGCGACTCCCGGATCCGGGTCACCGTCATGGTGTGTTCGAACTCGACCGCCGCCTTGGTGACGGCGCCGCTGATGGGCGCGGCCGCCGTCGGCTCGGCGGTGGCGGCGACCGGCAGATGGCCCTCGGCCGCGAACATGCCCGAGGTTGGATCCAGTCCGACCCATCCGGCGCCGGGCAGGTAGACCTCGGTCCAGGCGTGCAGGTCGGTGAAGTCGGTCTGTGGGCCCTCGGGGCCCTCGATCGGCTTCTGGTCCGGGACCAGCTGGATCAGGTAGCCGGAGACGAACCGGGCGGCCAGGCCAATCCGCCGCAGCGTCTGAGCCAGGAGCCAGGCGCTGTCTCGGCACGACCCGCTTCGGAGCTTGAGCGTTTGTTCGCTCGTCTGAACACCTGGTTCCATGCGGATGACATACGCGATGTGCTGCGACACCCGCTGGTTCAGATCGACGAGAAAGTCGACGGTGCGACGCGGGGTCAGATCGATCGACTCGACGAACTTGCGGAGCCGTCGACCCTTCCGGCCCTTCTTCAGATACGGCCGAAGGTCCTTCGCCAGCCATTTCTCGTAGCTGAATGGGAACTCCTCCGCCGACGGCTCCAGGAAGAAATCGAACGGATTGATCACCGTCATCTCGGCGATCAGATCGACCTCCACACTCAAGTGCCGCGTGAGCTCCGGAAACACCGTGCGCGCCAGGTAGTTGCCGTGCGGGTCCTGCTGCCAGTTGAGGAAATGCGTCGAGGGATGGACCCGGATCGCGTAACTGGACACTGTCGTACGGCAGTGGGGCGCCGGTCGCAGCCGAATGATGTGCGGCGACAGCGTGACGAGTCTGTCGTAGTGGTAGCTCGTCCGGTGGTTGATAGCGACCTTGATGGCCATGGGAATCGCAGATTGTACCAGCGTTTTCGACCGCGCTTCGCACAACGACGGGAGACCGGCGGGGCGCCGACCGCGTCTCGCACGATTGCCGCGGGGCTAGCAACGTGTGTACCGTGGTGAGGACGAGGAGGGCAGTAATGGGAACTGGCACCGCACGGATCGGGATTCTCACGTCAGGCGGCGATTGCCCGGGGTTGAACGCGGTCATCCGTGGCGCCGTCAAGTCGGCCGCGAGACTCGACGCCGAGATGGTCGGGTTCCGTCGCGGCTATGAGGGGCTGGTGGACCCGGTCACCTACATGGCTCTCGACACGACGAACACCTCCGGCATCATCAATCGTGGCGGCACGATTCTCGGGTCGACCAACAAGGGGCGGTTCGCGGCGCGTACCGGGATCGACGAGCGGGTGGAGCTCGACCCGCAGTTGATTCAGGCCGTCAAGCGAACCATCGACCAGCTCGGCCTCATGGGGCTGATCTGCATCGGTGGAGATGGGTCACTGGCCGTCGCGGCGCAGTTTCATGAGTGTGGGATTCCGGTGGTCGGCGTGCCGAAGACCATCGACAACGATCTCTCGGCGACCGCATTCTCGTTCGGGTTCGACAGCGCCGTGGCGTGCGCGACGGACGCGATGGACCGGCTGCACACCACGGCCGAGAGTCACGAACGCATCATGGTGCTCGAGGTCATGGGGCGCCACACCGGGTGGATCGCGCTGCAGGCAGGCATCGCGGGGGCCGCGTCCGTCATTCTGATCCCCGAGATCCCGTGGAACTGGGACAACGTGTGTCAGAAGATTCTGGAGCGGGACAACGTGGGCAAACGCTTCTCGCTCATTGTGGTGGCCGAAGGCGCGGAACTGCCGAGTGGCGGATTCGTGACGACGCCCGCCGGCAGTGTCGGCGGGCAGGTGCGCTTGGGTGGCATCGGGCATGTGGTCGCGCGCGAGCTGCACGAGCGCCTGAAACGAGAAACTCGGGTGGTCGTGCTTGGACATCTTCAGCGGGGTGGTCCGCCGACGAATTTTGATCGCGCTCTGGCGACTCAGTTCGGTGCGCACGCGGTGCGGCTCGTGCTCCAGCGCCAATTCGGGCAGATGGTGGCGTACGCGCCGCCGGACGTCAAAAGCGTGAAAATTCACGACGCGGTGGACAAGATCTCGCGGGTTTCTCCGGACAGTTCGGCGGTGGTGGCCGCGCGCACCCTGGGGGTGAGCTTTGGAGAGTATCCGCCAGGGGAGTCGCCGTTGTTGCGGTCTCTCATGGAAGAGTTATCCTCCCGGGACACGAAGGACGCGGAGCTGGCTGGCGCGGGTTCGTGACTAGCGCTTTTGCATGTCGCTCGATAATCCACCGGCGGCCGGCACGTAGCAGAGATTCACGTAGTCCATCACCATACGGTCGGCGCTGAACCGCCATCCCAGCGTGCGAATGGCCCGCTTCATCCGGCGTGTCCAGGCCCTCGGCACGCCATCCTGGTCGCGGTCGTAGTACAGCGGGACGACCTCCTCGACCAGCACACGCAACAGCGCCTCGGCGTCACGGTCATCGTGCACCTCGGTCGATGTGTGGGTCTCCCCGGTGCCGACGGCGAATCCGTTGGTGCCGTCGTAGGCTTCGGCCCACCAGCCGTCCAGGATCGAGAGATTCAGCCCGCCGTTGAGCGGCACTTTCTGCCCGCTGGTGCCGGACGCCTCGAGCGGACGGCGCGGATTGTTGAGCCAGACATCGACCCCTTGCACGAGGTGGCGTCCCAGGTTGATGTCGTAGTCCTCGACAAAGACCACCTTCCCGAGAAACTGTGGTTCGCGGCTGAGTGCGTGTATGCGCTGCAGGACCTGTTTGGCCGGTTCGTCGCGGGGATGCGCCTTGCCGGCGAAGATGAACTGGACCGGGCGCCGCGGGTCGTTGACCAGGGCGGCGAGCCGGTCGCGGTCCTGCAGAAAAAGGGCCGCGCGTTTGTACGTCGCGAAACGTCGGGCGAATCCGATGGTGAGCGCGTCAGGGCTCAGGGCGTGGGAGAGCCGCTGGGCGATGTCGTCGGCCTCGCCGCGCCGTGCCGCTTCGGCCACCACGCGGTCTCGCACGAAATCCATGAGACGAATCTTGAGCGCGACGTGCGTTTCCCACAGCTCCCCGTCGCTGAGGCTGTCAATCGCGTCCCAGACCGTCGGCGCCGCCGTGTGCTCGGTCCAGTCGGCCGGCAGGTGCCGGTCGTAGAGCTGACGCATCTGCGGCGCGAGCCAGCTCGGCACGTGGATCCCGTTCGTAATATGACCGATCGGCACCTCGTCCTCCGGCCGATCCGGCCAGAGGCTACGCCACATATGGCGTGAGACCTCGCCATGCAGCGACGACACCGCGTTGGCGCGGCGTGACAACTTCAGTCCCAGCACCGTCATGCACAGCGGCTCGTCGGAGTCGTCCGGGTTCACGCGGCCGTGCGCCATCAGCTGTTCGTGTGAGAGGCCGAGTCGCTCGCGTAGCGGTCTCAGATGTTCTTCCACCAGATCGGCGTTGAATCGGTCGTGACCCGCCTCGACGGGGGTGTGCGTCGTGAAGACGGTGCGTCTGGCGACCTGACGCGCGGCGGTGGCGAAGTCGATACCCTCGCGCTCGATGTGCCGGCCGATCAGTTCGAGCACGGCGAACGCGCTGTGACCCTCGTTGAGATGGATGACGCCGGGGGTGATGCCAAGCGCGAACAGGGCCTTGACCCCGCCGACCCCCAGCAGCAGTTCCTGGCGCAGCCGCATTCGAGCATCGCCCGCATACAGCCGCGCGGTCAGCTCGCGGTCCTCCTCGGTGTTGTCTGCCACGTCGGAGTCGAGCAGCAGCAGGGGGCGGCGCCCAACCGCGGCCCGCCACACGCGGGCGTAGAGCGGGCCGCCGCCGGTCGGAATCTCCACCCGGATGGCCTCGCCGGTCGGCCCCACCGCCAGCTCCAGGGGCAGTGTGGGCCGATCGACCTCGGCATAACGCTCCTCTTGCCAGCCGCTGAGGTCGAGCCGCTGCCGAAAATAGCCCTGCCCGTAAAACAGCCCGATGCCGACCAGGGGGACGTCCAGGTCCGAGGCGCTCTTGATATGGTCGCCGGCCAGCACCCCCAGACCGCCGGAATAGATCGGGAGCGATTCGTGAATCGCGAACTCGGCGGAAAAGTAGGCGACGGGGTGTCCGCCCAGCACCCCGGTGTGCGTCGCCCCCCAGGTCGACCCGCTGTCCTCATAGGCCCGCAGCCGTCGGTACGTGTGGTTGATCCGACTCGCCAGGGTCAGCGTGCGGATCCGTTGTTCGAGCTCCTCCGGCGGCATCTCGGACAGGAGCGCGACCGGGTTGGCGCCCAGCGCGCGCCAGCGTTCCGGGTTGAGGTCGCGAAAGAGGCTGGTGCACCCCGCGTCCCAGCACCACCACAGGTTGCGCGCCAGGACCCAGAGGCGGCGCTGGAGCGGCGCAAGGAACTGGTTCCGCTCACGGGCGGTCGCCACGACCGGGCTGATGTCCCTGGCGGCGGCGAGCAGTGCCGCGATGGTGTCCGGGGCAAAGTCACGCTCGTCCACCGTCTGCACGATCAGCACGCCCAGCAGCAGTCCCTGGTCGACCAGCGGCACTCCCAGGAACCCATGAAACGCGTCTTCGCCGGCCTCGGCGAAGTGCTTGAAGCGCGCGTGCGCTTTCACATTTGGGACGGCGACCGGCGCCAGTGTTTCCGCCACCATTCCCGCCAGACCTTCGCGCAGTCCCATGCGGACCTTCCCAACGCTGTCTTGGTTCAGTCCGACCGTGGCAGCCAGCTCGAGGTGGGTCCGGTCCGCTTCCAGCAGGTAGATCGAACAGACGTCTACGCCGAGCTGCGTCCGCAGCCGGTTGACGCTGGTGGCGAGGGTGTCTTCGGGACTCGTGCGCGGTGCAATCACAGCTGATACCTCGTCAAGCGGGCAGAAACATGTCGAAGGAGGACGACGCGAACCGGAATGGGAGACCGGGGGTGTGTGGTGGCAGGGTCGACCCCCGGGCGCATGACCCTACGTGTTGCGTGGCGCCATGCCCAGGGGATCGAAGAACCGGGTCTCGCTACTGATCGAGCTCTGCGTAAATCTTGGTGGCGTTGTCTTCGGCGCTGGTCAGCGTGCCACGGCTCATCACGTAGTCCGCGTACTTGGCCGGTAGGTTCAACGCCGCGGCGGCCTGGGCCGCGGTCTTGCCCTCTTTCTTGCCGCGTTCGACGGCGGTCAGGAAATCGCGGTTGAACTCGCCGAACTCGCGAAAATCAGCCCAGGTCATCACCGGACTGTGACCGGGAATCACCGTGTCGACGCCCGTGATGCTGTCTGCCGCGCCAAGCACCGTCTTCGGGTAGCTCACCCCGCTGCCGCCGTTGGCCACGTCGATGTACGGCACGCCCTTCCACGCGAACATGTCTCCCGTGTGCGCGACGCGAAGGGCCGGGAACACCACGATGGTGTCGCCGCTGGTGTGGGCCTGACCGAAGTAATACAGCTCGATCCGGTCGTCGCCGTCCAACAGTGACATCCGGTCCGTGTAGGTCCGGCTGGGCAGATACTGCTGGCCGCTGGCGGACTGGAACGCCGGCATCCGTTCCATGTTGGTCTTGGTGTTGGCGTGCGCCACGAACTCGATCGGCAACTGGAAGTCGATGTTGCTGCCGACATGATCTCCGTGCGTGTGCGTGTTGATGATCATCGTCACGTTCTTGTCCGTGACGGTCTTGATCTTGTCGAGAATCGCGCCGCCCCATTCGGGGTTCTTGGTGTCGACCACCACCACGCCGCCGTCGG
>CALBET010001141.1 GCA_937888665.1 uncultured Acidobacteriota bacterium | reverse complement strand
CAGCCGCTGTGCCTCACGACCTGGACTCCATCGTTCCTGCGACCGATCGTCAACGGTCTAAGAGCCTCGCTCGAACTCGCGTTGGACGCCGAGCCAATCTGGGTCACCGTAGACGAGAACCAGTTCGCTCAGGTCCTGCTTAATCTCGTCACCAACGCGACCCAGGCAGCGATCGAAGCGGGCATTGAGCCCCAGATCACGATTCGCATTACTAAGTTCCCGTACGGTTACCTCACCGGCGACCTAGTCCGACCCGTCGCAGACGGCACAGTCCCTCACGCCATTGTTGTGGTGGAAGACAACGGCCCTGGAATCCCGCCCGATGTCTTTCGTCGACTGTTTACGCCCTTCCACACCACCAAGGTCCGGGGCAGCGGTCTCGGGCTTGCGAGTGTGGGTCGCATCACCACACTACACCGGGGCGGCATCGCGGTGGAAAACATCCCTCAGGGGGGAGCAAGGTTCACGATGGCCTTTCCCCTCCAGCCCGCCTCTTCCTCACAGCCCGCTGAGGGAACGAACCAGCAACCCGAGACGCCCCATGGTCCGGAACTCGCGGGAGTAGAGGTCATCGTGATGGAAGACGACCCTCGGGTCCAACTGGGACTCACCCGGATCCTCGAGGCTGGGGGAGCTGCGGTAACCGGCGTATCCTGCGGCGAGGAACTCCTGGCAGCGTACTCGATCGCTCGCCAGCGCGGTTCCTCGCCCGTCTGCATCCTCGACATCCACATCGAGCAGGGCATGGGTGGGTTCGCCACGATCCAGGAACTCATCGCCCGCTGGCCCGATGCCATCGCGATGGCGTGTACCGGCTACGCAGAAATACACTCGACCGACCAGTTTCGAGACCTTGGCTTTCGCGGTTGGGTCTTCAAGCCCTTCCAGGCCGCCCACCTGCGACAGACCGTCCGAGGGCTCGTGCACGCTGCGGAGTCCTTCGACTAGTCGCCCTTCACAGAGGACTTGACCGGTTCAGGCAGCCCGCACACTCCGATTGGGGCCAAGACAACTTTTTCAGGTCGGCGGAGGTCGAAGGATAGGAAGCATTAGAGCATCTCCGGAGGCAGTCTGCCTGCGGGCTGCGCACGTGGAGGATCTCACCACCGTCGCCACAGCCGATGAAGTCGGCGCTGTGCTCATCGAGCCGACACGCATCTGCGAGACCCACCTGCTCATGGGCCGGGCTGATCACCACGCCACAAAAATGCCGACTGAAGTGGACATGGATCGCCAGACGCTGCACCTCGAAGGCCGCTGGCGCTCGGCGAAGACTGCGCCATGGACCGCGTTCATGTGGCGGTCCGACGTGGGCTGGGGCGCTGTGCATGCCCTGCCCACGGCCCACGACACAGCTGCCGGTGGCGTGGAGCTGACCATGGAGCGACCCTTGGCGAAGCTCTTCGATCATATCGACCCGGCCGTCGCCACCGAACTCGCCGCCGCCCGTCAGGTTCTAGAGAACGCTGTGCAAGGTGCTGTGGTGCGGGCGCGCCTGCATCTGCACTGAGTCTGGCGGACAAGGTCTGGTCAACCGGTCGCGTGGACCAGCGCGCTGAGCATCTTCAGGTCGAATGGCTTGTAGACACAGCGATTCTGGACACGTTTGAAGAACTCTTGGCCGGCGGTGGTGAACACCGCGCCGGTCAGGAAGATCATAGACTCTGCGGCTACAGGCCAGCGCCGCTCGATTTCGGCGTGTAATTCCATGCCGTTCATCTCCGGCATCATGAGATCGCAGAAGATGACATCAAAGGTCTCCCCGGCGGCAAGCAACTCCAAGGCCAGGGCGCCGCGATGCACCACTGAAACGTTGTGCTCCCTACCCAATCCGCGTTTGAGGAGTCGAGCGATAAGGGCATCGTCGTCGATGACCAGGACCTTGCGCTGGTCAGTCGTTGGTGAGTCGGGGTTCGTCATGGCTGTGGTCCTTGTTGCAGTCCGGCGCGATGCCTGTGACGCAACGGGGTTTACCTTGTGCGGCTCTCCGCGAGCTGCGGCTTACTGCTCAGCGGGGGCCGGCCGGCACACCTGCCCCGTGATGCCTATCTCGCCTGGGTCATCTCGTTTGTCCACCACCTGAAAAATCAGCCGGTGTGACCAAGCCAAGACCTTGCTGAATGTGGCCTTGCCTGGGAGGTTGTTGTTGCGAGACTAAGCTTCACCCAGATTGCAGTCTATTGCTACAGGCAACACGCCCACGGATCCAGAAGAAACCTCGAAATGCAGCGCGTACAGTCGACCGCATGTGCGGAAGTGCAGCAGGGCTGGCCGTGGCACGACCGCGCCAGCGAGATCGACTCGTGGGATTGCGTTGACGAGCTGGTGGCGGAGGAAGACTACAGCCAGGAGTGGGGCGAGGCAGTCGCTCGGTAGGTGGCGACCGGAGGGTCGGCGCTGAGGGGGAGCTGCGCCTTGTTGTGAAAAAACCTTGAATTTCTGGGTCTGTGGTGGTGTAA
>CALBET010001140.1 GCA_937888665.1 uncultured Acidobacteriota bacterium | reverse complement strand
GACGGCAGTCCGTGATCGCCGTGGACGTGCCTGAATCACTCGCCGGGGGCAGTCTATATACGCGCGGATTCGGGGCGTTGCACTGGGTAGCCGGTAATCAAACGCGACTGCTCCAGAGTGGCTATCTGCGTTTCTATCTGGCGACGATTGTATCGACTACGGTGGCCTTGCCGCTCTACGCGCTCTGGCGACATCCGTGGCCTTCGCCGGAGGCAGTGACTCTTCCGATCAACTGGCTTAAGGTGGCACTCGCCACCTTGATTCTGGTCGCCGCCGGGGCAGCCGTTGGAACTAGACATCGCCTGGGTGCGGTGACGATGCTCGGGGTCGTCGGGTACGGTGTGGCCGTGCTGTTTGCCGTGAATGGAGCGCCGGATCTCGCGATGACGCAGTTCATCATCGAAGCGCTCACAGTGGTGCTGTTCGTGTTCGTGGTCTATCGGTTGCCGCGCATCACCGTCGAGTCGGTTCCGGCGACCCGCATGCGCGATGCGGCGATTGCTCTGTCGGCCGGGGCTCTGATGGCTACGCTCGTCTGGTTGGCCATCCGTGTGCAGCTCCAGCCCTCTATTTCCACGTTCTTCACCGAACGAAGTGTGCCCGAGGCCCACGGTCGCAATGTGGTCAACGTGATCCTGGTCGACTTCCGGGCGCTGGATACGTTCGGGGAGATCGCCGTCCTCGCCCTGGCGGGCGTCGGCGTACGCGCGCTGGTCAAACTTCGCCCCGCCGACCTCAAGTCGAAACCAACCAAGGTGGATGACGCGTGACGTCCCTGATCCTACGAGTCACGACGTTGGCACTGGAGCCGTTACTCCTGCTGTACTCGCTGTATCTGTTGCTGTCGGGTCACAACGAGCCTGGGGGCGGATTCAGCGGCGGGTTGGTCGCATCGGCAGTCCTGGCACTCCACATGCTTGCCTATGACGCAGCTTCGACGCGCCGAATGCTCCTCGTTCGTCCGGAGACGCTCATGGGCGTCGGTCTGCTCCTCGCGACGACGGCCGGCTTTCTGGGCGTCTCGCAGGGTCGGCCTTTCCTGACTGGCCTCTGGGCTGAGCTGTCTGTGGGGGACGCTGGCCTATTCGCGCTTGGCACGCCGGTGCTATTCGATCTGGGTGTCTACGTCGTGGTCGTCGGTGTCTCGACGATCATCCTCCTCTCCCTGGCGGAGGAAGAGTAGGCACACGTCACTCGCAAAGAGAAGCGGTCGACTATGGAACTCGTTTTCGCGGTACTCGTTGGTGGGCTCTACGCGTCAGGGTTGTACTTGATGATGCAGCGTAGTCTCGTCCGACTCATACTCGGATTGGCTCTCCTGGGCCATGCGGCCAATGTGTTGATCTTCGTCGCGGCCGGTATGACCCGCGGACGCGCGCCGATCGTTCTTGCAGGCGAGACGACCGTCCAGGGCGCTGCCGACCCGCTGCCCCAAGCGATGATTCTGACCGCCATCGTCATCGGATTCGCCGTTCTGGCCTTCTTCTTGGT
>CALBET010001139.1 GCA_937888665.1 uncultured Acidobacteriota bacterium | reverse complement strand
TCGAAGAACCGGCGTGTCGAGCTGGGCATCGTCAACGCCCGCATCATCGATTCGTATGCGGAGTCATCGTCGGACGCATCAGCGCCGCAAGACTAGTTCCCTCACCGGGGACTAGCCTGCCCGACTACCTCACGAGCGGACGCCACTCGAGGGTCCAGCTCACCGGCAGCTCGACCGGCGTATAGCAGATGGCGTCGTCGCACGCCTGATACTTCAGCACCCCCTCGATGGTCAGGGTGGCGTCTGGCTCTGCCGCCATGGCCGCGATCTCCCGCGTCATGGGAATGGTCACTTCCTGGACCAACTGGAATGGCTGCTGGAAGACCTCAACCCGTTCGTCGAGCGGCTCGTAATGGTAAATCTCGGATGCCGGGTAGCTCACCTCGTGCGCCCGAACGAAGGCGGGGGCATCAACCCGAAGGCTGATCACCTGATAGGCGTGCGCGCCCGGTGCATAGACGTGCATGCCCGCTTTGGGTGTCACGTCGACGACCAGCGAGAAGCGATTGCCGGGCGCCACCGTCCGGTCGGTCGGGTAGGCGAGCGCCTCGAGGTGGTCCGTGGCGATCCGGGTCGCGTTTCGGTCGGTCCCATCAGCCGCCTCACCCAGCGCCACCATGATGCTCGACACCGTGAATCGCTCCTGGTAGGCCCGCTCGAAGAAACGCTCGGTCACCCGCCCCTCGGTGTCGAGAATAAACGTGCCCGGATACGGGATGCCGTAGAACCGTACCCCGGGCGCCTGTTCACGATTGAGCAGGTCGTACGCCTTGATGATCGCGGACCCCTCGTCTGACAGGACCGGGAACTCGAGCCCGCGCGCGTCGGAAAACCCCTTCAGCGTGTCGAGCGAGTCGTAGGTGATGACGGCGAGCCCAAGCCCCTGAGCCGTGATGTCCGCGTAGCGGCTTTGCAGCTCCACGAGCTGCGTCTTGCAGTACGGTCACCAGTCGGCCGAACGGTTGAACACCAGCATCGCACCGTTGGGTCCCATGATGGACTCCACGGTTTGGATCTGTCCGGTCTGGTCAGTCAGGCTGAACGGCGGGACGACGTCGCCAACCTGTGGGCCGAACTGATCCACGTCAGGTAGATCCTGGGCGGCCGCGCCGAGCGCCATCGTCAGCACGAGAATGGCGGAAAGTATCCAATGTCGCATGTCAGGCTCCTCCACGAGCTACCCATTGTAGCTGGACCGGGTGTGCTACTGAGACGCGGCTGGCGGGCGAAACGTTTCGCCGCCCCCCGTGAAACACGCGGAAGACCGGCGCGGGCAGTGCGCCGTGCACCACTGTTAGGGCAAACGCTGCCAGCGGGAACCAAGACGAGCGGCCTCACCGCCTGGGGCCCAGATCACCAGCGTCTTCGCGGGTGGCCCGTTCGCATCGACGATATGGTTGACCTGGTCCGGCGGTTTGACGTACCCGAGCATCCCCTCGGTCAAGATATGGCTTTCGCCGTTGACGACATGCTCGAGCGTACCTTCGAGCACGTAGAAGATCTCCGTGACGCCATGCGCGTGGGCGCCCGAGTTGGTGCCTGGAGGAAAGGTCAGCCGCGCCACGTCGACCTCGACATCCATCGTCGGACCATCGAACAACACATCGAGCCGGGTGCCGCCCGGTCCGCTCTGAAAGCTCACGACATCGGTGGCCGACTGCGCCAGTATGCCAGCAGCGAACGACGCCACACAGGCCACGACCGCGAACACGAGTCCTCGTCGATTCGTCATCTCTCTCCCTCTTCGGCGATTGCCAGGCCGGGTCCGGATCGGACTACTCACGATGCACTATACGCTCGGCCTGACGTGACGTGACCATCGGCCCAGTGACGCGCGGCCGAACAGCCGCTCCGGTAGAATCACGCAGTGGCGAGTCGAGGCACTCTGCGGGACCTGGCCGGTCTGTTTCTCCGCCTGGGGACCACGGCGTTCGGAGGCCCTGCCGCGCACATCGGCATGATGCGCGACGAAGTGGTCGAGCGACGCCGGTGGCTCACTGATGCAGAGTTTCTCGATCTGCTCGCCGCGACCAACCTGATTCCCGGACCCAATTCGACAGAGATGGCGATCCATCTCGGCTACAAGCGGGCGGGGCTGGCGGGCCTGCTGGTCTCGGGCACCTGCTTCATCCTCCCGGCGTGCCTCATCGTAGGCGCCATTGCCTGGAGCTACGTGCGCTACGGCGGTACGCCGCAGGTGGGCTGGCTACTCTACGGGGTAAGCCCGATCATCATCGCCATCGTCGCGCAGGCGCTGTGGAAACTCGGCCGCAGCGCGGTCAAGGGACCACTCACGGCGCTGATCGGCCTGCTGGCAACCGTATTGTCGCTGGGCGGATGGAGCGAGCTGGGGCTCCTGGGACTGGGAGCGGCGGCCATGGTCGGGGCGCGCCTGGGCCGGCCTGGAATCATCAGCGCCCTCGTCACCCTCGCTGGCGGCGGGACGTTGCTG
>CALBET010001138.1 GCA_937888665.1 uncultured Acidobacteriota bacterium | reverse complement strand
AGCTTGCGGCTGACACGAAACTCCGGTTGCTCCACGGTGACATGTCCCGACGACGTGCGAATGCCCGAATCGATCCAGTTCTCGTGGGACCCGTCTCCCAGGGCGAATGAGAAGATGAGCAGCGCGCCGCCGATGACCATGACGGCGGCGGTCAGCATGGTCCGCCGCCGCTGACGGCGCAGATTGCGTACCGCCAGCAACAGGAGGATGCGAACGTGCATCGAGGGTCTGGGTACCTGCGACATCTAGAGCGCCGAGAGGGTGTCGGCCGGCGGCACCCGGGCTGCCCGCCACGCCGGAAGGAGCGACGCCAGGATCGCGGTCAGAAACAACGCCACCGCACTCAGGATCCAGAACGGGACGTCGTACTCGACCCGCAGGCTTGGGGACAGCAGGGCCCCCATGAGCGTCACGTCGCCGACGGCCCAACTCATGCTCGGCGGCGCCGTATGAAACCACACCATCAGTGGGAACGTGATTGCCGCGCCGAGGGCAAGGCTGAGCACGCCGAGGGCCACCGCCTCGTGCAACACGATGGCCCGCACCGACCCTGGGGTGGCCCCAAGCGCCAGCATGACGGCAAACTCCCGCCGGCGCTCGTAGGTCGCCATCACCATCGTGTTCGCGACGCCGAAAATCGCGATGGTGAACACGATGATGATGATGACGAAGTACATCGACTCACCCAGCGCGACATACTCGACCATGGCCGGATTGAGCGTCGTCCAGGGCACCACCTCGATCGCGCGGTCCGCCGGCGGGAGTCCGCGCTCAAGACGCACCGCCGTCGCCTCGGCGATCCACGGGTCGGTCGTGGCCACGGCAATCTCGTGAATACGCGATGGTGACAACACCACCAGGGCCTGCAGATCGCCAAGGGGCATCACCGCGAACGTGGCATCGAGCTCCACGAGGCCAGTCCGAAACATCCCGACCAGCGTAAAGAGGTCGTTCGCCATCGACCCGTCCGCCCCCGACGCCACGACCACCAGTTCGTCACCGAGCCCCGCTGACAGCTGGCGTGCCATCTCCTCGCCGACGAGCAGCTCGTTCTGGCCCGGGACGGGCATCCGACCCTGCACGAGCGGGTCGAGAAAGCGGCTCAGTGCCAGTTCGCGGACCGGGTCGATGCCCATGAACATACCGGCCGACGTTGCCTGCCCTGAACTGATAAGGCCCCCGGTGTAGACGCGCGGGGCCGCGGCGGTCACGGCCGGGTCGGCGTCGACGCGGCGGAGCAAGGCGTCGACGTCTGTGCCGTCGCGCCCCCCGATCGTGTCGTAGATGCTCCGGTCAGGCCGGTATTCCGCGTCGTGAATCTCGATCTGCCCGTTGACGAGCGAGGTCGCGCTCTCGACCATCTCGACCATCAGTCCCTGGGACCAGCCGACGATGAACACCACGGCGAAGAAGCCAACCGCCAGTCCGAGCGCAGTCAGCACCGTCCGCTTGGGGTTCCGGCCAAGATTGCGCCAGCCGATGCGTGACCAGGGCGATTCGTTCATGTAGTACTCAGAGGGGCCTGCGCCCCGAACCTCACGCGCGCATTGTCGGGCATTCCTTAAACGGGGCTACGCCCCGAACCCCACGCGGCCGCTACGCGGGGACCCCGAGTGCCCCACTCCGCCGCCGCGGGGCGCGCATTATCGCGCGCCTTTGCGTTTCTCGGCATCCTGTCGGCATTATCTGCCGCTCTGCAACGTGCGGAGGGAGAAGAACGACTGGTCGACGTCGATATCGAACTCGAGCTCTTCATAGCGGATGGTCGTGCGTTCACCCGGTTTGTCGGCCGGCTGCATGTTCATGACGGCCGGTACGAGGCGCCCCCCGAACTCTGAGACCTCGCTGTATTCCATCGTGCGCGCCAGCTCCCCGTCTTCGTCGTAGTACTTCGCCCACCGTGGCACGTAGTCGTCCTGGCCCACCAGAAACTCGAGATGGCCCCACACGACGGCCGCCTCCGGTTTCGGCGTCAACGTGAGTTCCCACACCATCTCGCCGTCGCGTTCGCCCTCGAACGTCACCTCGACGTCATAGACATCCACCATCTGGCTCTCCTGCACGAGGTCGTCATTCGTGAAATGCGACCCCATCCAGGCGCCACCCATCATGGACGACGGAATCTTGATGCTGCGATCCACCTTGGGCAGATAGTTCCAGATGTCATCCTCGGCCATCAGCGTCGCGGTGCCGGCGTCTTTGGCGGGCGCCCGTAGCCTGACCAGGGTGTAGTCGGTGCCGAGCGACCACATCTCCATCGTCATCTCGCGCTCCCAGTGCTCGGTCACCACCTGCATCGTCGCCACCCCGTGGCTCGAGTCGCCCCGCAGGAGACTGTCGATCCGCTTGAGGATGTCGCGAGGATCCGTCTGGGCCGACGCGGTGCCGAACGTGGCCACGCACCCGAGGGTCAGGAGTGCAGTCGTTCGATGCGTTCTACCAATGCGTGCCATGGTGTCGTCTCCCCTGTTGTGCGTCACGCCTGCGCCGCAAGTCAAGACACCGTCGGCGCCGGATCCGGTGGCGCCGCGGGACGTGTATGCGAGCTGTCGACCCACGCCATCACATCGGCCGGGTCGAGCAGGCTCAACGACCCAGGCGGAGCGCCCAGAACGCGTTCCAGCGTCTCGTGGAAAGCCGCGACCGCCTGCTCGACCTGGACGCGATCGCGAGCGCCGGGTTCGGGCGTCGTCAACACCTCCATGACGATGTGCCTGAAGTCTTCGAGCATGGCCAACACCATCCGGCCGACCTGGCGGGGATACGCCGTCGTGAACACCCCTTCCGCAACCCCCTCCGTGATGATCTGGCCCAGCCACGGCGCCAGCCGTTCCCGCACATGCGAGGACGCCCTCTCGCGCACCGCGGCATTCCCGTCAGACAACCACATGGGCAACAGCGCGCTCCAGAGCCCTTTTCGTTCCAGCTTGACCCGACTCGACTCGCGAAACAGACAGCCCAGTTTGTCCACCGCCGAGAGACCGGGGGCATCCATGCGCTGTTCGAGGTGCCTGAACATGGCCCTGCCCTGGTCGTCGACCAGGCCCTCCACGAGGGCCTGCTTGGAATCGAAATAGTGATAGAACGCGCCCTTCGACTGTCGCACATCGTCCAGCACGTCCTGGACCGTCATCTGCTCGTAGCCCTTGCGTTCGATCACGCGACCTGCCGCCTCGAGGAAGCACTGCCGCCGTTGCGCGTGCGCCACGTCGTCTACGGTTCTCGCCATAAAATTAATAAACCAACCGCCGGTTTATTATTTTAGAGTGGTACCACCACTGTCAAGAGCCTGGCGACGCGTACCGTTTGGGGTGACTGACTGCGCCCCCGTGGTGTGCTGCGACACGGGACGCCTATAATCACGTGATGCCTGACGATAGCCTCGCGCACATGACCGACGAGCAAATCGCGACGGCGCGGCGATGGGTGCGGGTCTGGCAGCAGGCTGGTCCTCGGCTGGAACGGATCCGGCGCGACGAGCTACGCCGACTCGATTCACAACAGGCGATCGCCCTGCTCTGCGGCGACGCGGATTATTCCGTCGCGCCGCGCGCCCCGCGGCCGACCTCGGGCCTCATCGAACAGCAGCGCTGGTTCATGAAAGCGGCCTCGCGCCGTGACTGAACTCATCCGCGTCGCCTCAGCCCTCCAGGACTTCTGCGAATCGCGTCAGTGGCACTTCTGCATCATCGGCGGGCTGGCGCTGCAGCGCTGGGGTGAACCGCGGGAAACCATCGATGTGGACCTGACGCTGCTGACCGGTTTCGGCGGCGAGGCACCGTTCATTGACGCACTGCTCGAGCGGTTCGAGGGAAGAGTGGACGACCCGGCCGGATTCGCGCGAACGAACCGGGTACTCCTGCTGCGGTCCGCCTCCGGGGCCGGCATCGATATCGCGCTCGGCGGACTGCCCTTTGAAGAATCAGTGGTGTCACGCGCGACGCGGTTCGCGTTTCCCGGCGACCTCTTCCTGCTCACCTGCTCGGCCGAAGATCTCATTGTCTTGAAGGCCTTCGCGGCCCGCGGGCAAGACTGGGTCGACATCGAAGGAGTCATCATCCGGCAGACCGGACGGCTCGACTGGACCTACATCGACCAGCAACTCCGGCCGCTGGCGACGCTCAAGGACGCCCCGGAGATTCTGACCGAGTTGGCACGGCGCAGGGTGGAACTCGAACGGTGAAGCGCACGGACCGGCCGCACCAGGGGATGTCCGCGCCCTGATTAGAACGTCAGCCGAGCAACCTTGAGCGGCGGCCGGCCATCAACGCTTGGAAAATCAGCGCCGGGACGGATGACCTCGAGCGTCCGGATGGGACGACCGTGGGTGACGGCGCACTGCCGGAGCACGGCGTGCCATACCTCTTCGTCCACCCGCGCCAGATTGTTCGTGCAGTACAACGCGCCACGGTCGCTCACCACGCCCAGCGCCGGCTTGAGCAGCGCCTGATAGTCCCGCAAGACGTCGACGACACCGAATCGGCTGCGAGCCAGCGGCGGCGGGTCCAGGCAGACCAGGTCGAAGCTCTCCGCGTCGAGGCGTGGAAACGACGGGAGCCGACGACCGCGGCCGACCGACGGTTGCCGCAGACCGGCGAGTTGACGGATGGCGGGAAACACATCGCTGACGAGTTCCCTCGTGCGCCCGTGCACGCCATTCAGCACCGCGTTGTCGGTGCCGATGGCCAGGCTCGACTCGGTCAAGAACCTCGTGGGCCTCGCGAGGATGTTCG
>CALBET010001137.1 GCA_937888665.1 uncultured Acidobacteriota bacterium | reverse complement strand
GTGGGGCACTGGGGCCCCCGCGCAGCGGCCGCGTGGGGTTCGGGGCGCAGCCCCGCCTGAGCAACTAACCCGTCATGTCCTTAATCCCAGACTGGGCCCCCAACATCCACCCGCTGTTTGTGCATTTTCCGATCTCGCTGCTGCTGGTGGCGACGACCGTCGACGGCGTGGGCGCGTGCCTTCCCTCGCGAGCGTCGGTGCGCGACACCGCCACCTGGCTGTATTGCGGCGGGGCGCTCATGGCCATGGCGGCCTATTTCAGCGGACTCGGCGCGGCGGAAGCGATGCGCGTCGGGCCCGAAGAGAGCGCCGCGGTCACGGCGCACTTTGCGTGGGCCGACCGCACGACATGGTTCTTCGTCGTCTTCTCGTCGTTCCGGATGGCGATGTCCTACATCTGGCACTCGACCACGCGCTGGGTGGTCATCGCGTCGGTGCTGGTCGCCTTGAGCGGCGTCGGCATGCTGGCGGCCGCCGCGGAGCACGGCGGCCGGCTCGTCTTCGAGCATGGCCTGGGCGTCGCACCGATACCGGCGAGCGGCCCGCGGTGGACGATACCTCGCCGGATACCCGTGGAGAGGACACCGTAGGACCCGCTCTGTTCCCAACCTCGTCGCCGGCTCAGACGGACGACCAAAGCACCAGCGACGCATCACTGGGCGCCGAGTTGCCCCTTCGCCCAGTTCAGATTGTTCGCCGCCAGCGAGAATTCCGGCCGGTGCTCCAGCGCCTGTTCGAAGAACGGGATCGCCAGGTCGAGGAATCCCAGCTGGCCGAGCGACCACCCGAGGTTGTTCAGGATGTCGGCGGTCGTCCCTCCGGCCGCAACGGCCTGCCGGTAGACCACCGCTGCTTCGAGATGCCGCGCCTGGTTGGTGAAAGCCAACCCTTGATCCCAGAGACCCTCTCCGTCGGTCGCCGGGTCGGAGTAGGGAGTGCCACCGTTGAAATACGCCGTCGCGGCGGGGTCCGATGGGGCGAGAGTCAGGGTGCTTTCGACCAGCGCCTCAAGCGCCGGCTGGTCGCCCCTGGCCGCATAGAGATTCATGAGAGTGACGCGAGGCGGCATGTAGGCGGTGCTGCGCTCGATGGCGAGGGCGAGATGCGTGACTGCCTCGGTCCCCCGGCCCTGATCGACCAACCACCGAGCGAAAAAGTAGTGGCCGGTCGCGGAGTTGGCCGACAAGTCTAACGACCGACGAAAGTGCGCCTCGGCCTGCTCGTTGTCGCCGAGCGCCCCATTGACGATCGCGAGATTGGTTCATCACCCGGAGCAATAGGTAGGTCAGGCCGGCTCCGAGACACAACTAAGACACAACAGCATCACGAACTGCGTGAGGTGAAACTGCCGCGGTGTGACCCCGCCGCCAAGCCAGTAATCAACTGCGTAGGTCACCGACAACAGCGGACGGTAGGTCGTATTCTGCGGCAAGCTGCTGAACGTCGACGCGTCCACGAAGAAACGCGGAATCTGGCTGAGGCTCCGAATGTATACGCGTGACACGGCGTCACCGGTCCGCATCGGACGGTACACGATGACGTCGGTCAGTCGAGGGAGCGACAGGGGCACGACCGGTGTTGCGGCGCCCACCGGCGGTCACTCATAGCCATGGAGGACGCGACTCACCGCGCACACGACATCGTCCACGTCGCTGTCGGAGAGCTTCACGGACAGCGGCAAGCTGACGGTCTGTCGCCCGATCTGAGTCGCCTCGCGGTAGTCTTCGGGCCGCCAGCCATACTGATCCTGATAGTAGGGATGCTCGGCCAAACTGGGGTAATGCACGCCGGCGCCGACATTCTCGGCCGCCAGCGCCTCGAGGAATGTGTCGCGGCTGACGCCGGTCCTCGCCTCATCGATCAAGATCGTGAACAGATGGTACGCATGGCGAGTCCCTGGCTCGACTGCGGCTGGGAGTACGACCGGGAGATCGCGGAACGCCTCAAGATAACGTTGCCAGATCTGTTCGCGCCGGAGCCAATTCTGTTCGACGCGCAGCAACTGCTCGCAGCCGATCGCGGCCACCAAATCGATCATGTTGTATTTGAAGCCGCCGTCCACAACCCGGTAGTGCTTGTACCCCTCATCGCCGAAACGCGTCCAGGCGTCTTTGCTCATGCCGTGCAGCGCCAACACTTTGAGCCGCGCGGCGTCTTCTTCGCTCCGAGTCAGCACCATGCCGCCTTCCCCGGCAGTGACGTTCTTTGTCACATAGAAACTAAAGCAGCCGAAATCACCGAACGTTCCGGCCTTACGGCCATGGTGTTCAGTCTCGATCGCGTGCGCGCAATCCTCGATGATCCGCAACTCGTGCCGTGAACTCAACTCGGTAATCAGCCCCATCTCGCATGCCCGACCAGCGAAATGCACCGGCACGATCGCGCGTGTGCGAGACGTGATGCTCCGCTCGATCTGGACAGGATCGATGTTCATGGTCACGGGGTCGACATCGACCAGCACCGGCGTCGCGCCGGCATGGGCGATCGCGTTGCAGGTGGCGCAAAAGGTCAGGGCGGTGGTGATGACCTCATCGCCGGGCTGTAATCCGACGGCCACCATACTCAGGTGCAACGCGGCGGTGCAGGAACTGACGGCCACCGCGTGGGTCGCGCCCTTGTACCGGCTGAAATCGCGCTCGAACTGCGCCACGCGCGGGCCGGTACCAAGCCACCCGCTGCGCAGGCAGGCGACGACCTCACGGATGTCGGACTCTTCGATCGCGGGACTCCCGAAGACCAAGAACGTATCCCGGACCGGAGTCCCCCCGAGGATGGCAGGCCGTTCCATGTCAATCGGCGAGGCCTGCTGTCGCGTCCTCGGGGGCATGTCGGGCCGGATCGACGCCTCGTGCGACGGCCGACATCGGCGAAGCATCCGGATGCTCACCCGTCACGATGTCTCGTGCGACATATGGTGGGTTCTTGTTCAGGTGTAGAAACACGCGGCCACGATATTCGCCGATCAACCCCACTGACGCCAGCTGAACACCTCCCAGTATCAGGATCGCGCGACCATGGTCGACGCCCACCCCAGCGGGGTCTCCATCGCGACGAGGCGTCTGACCGTGAACACGGCACCGAGCAGCATCGTCGTGGGCTTCTCGCCGGCAGGGGCATTCGTGTGGTCACCGTCGCAGGTTTCACACCGCCCGAGCGGCGCCCGTGCCGCGGGCACAACGCACGCCGACGTTGCTGGTCTGCCCCGTCTGCGCGAACGGCAGACGAACCGATGTCCGCAGGGCGGCCGGAAAGTTCAGCCAGGATCCGCCGCGGGCGATGCGAGAAAAGCCGACGGCCGCTCCAGGCGGGTTGATCGACGGCGAAGACGCGTAGTAGTCCTCATCCA
>CALBET010001136.1 GCA_937888665.1 uncultured Acidobacteriota bacterium | reverse complement strand
CGGCCCTGGCGACGGTGACCTCAACCAGCCCGAGCTGAGTTGCCGTCGATCAGACGCTCTGATATTAGTTCATGGGGACCGGTTCAGATACATGCGCTCATGGTAAACGACACGCGCTCTGCCACGACCGCAGGTACGGTGGACAAACCCGGCGGCCCCTCATCGGTCCAGCGTCAATACGACGTCTGTCTGGAGTGTCTGACCGCGGTGGACGACTGGATGGCCGCCACGGATTGGTCCCCGCGGGTGCGGGCCACAGCGACGCGGCACCTGCACTATCTCCTGCAGTATTTGACGATCACCACCGACACCACGGTGCGCACCGCGAGCCGAGAGGCCCTTGACGCATGGCTGGCCCCGACTCTCGGACTGTCCGACCACGATGTCCGCGTCGCGCTGCTGAACCTGCTCGCCGTCCGGCTCGGCGCGCCGTCTCTGCGCACGCCGTTTCAGCCCGGGTCGGATCGCGTCAGACGGGTCCTGGAAGTCCTGATGTGGGGCCGGCACCAACGTCGTCTCACTACTCGGACGCGCGCGTACTTCGACGCCATCACCCAGGACGACATCCTGGCCGCCGAGCAGGCCTGTCTCCCGTTCTACAGGGCGCTGCACGATTCCAGTCCGACCCGTGACTTCACCGGGGTGTTTCTTGAATCGGACGAAGTCATCATCGACCGTGTGGTGTCGCTGAATCGTGTCGACAGACCGTCCGTCGTAGATGTCGGCTGTGGTCGTGGCCGGCTGTTGACGAGCTTGCGCGACCGGTTCGGCGCGGCTCGGTTGATCGGTACATCCATCTTCACGTTCACCGACGAAGAGGTCGTGCAGCTGGCCGCGCAAGACATCGAGCCGCTCTATTGCGCGGCAGAACATATCGGGCTGCCGGATAACTCCCAGGACATCGTCGTCTCATCCGAGGTGATCGAGCATTTGCGGCACCCGGGGGCGCTGGTCTCCGAGATCCATCGTATTCTCAAGCCCGGCGGTGTGTTTTGCGTGACGGCCCCGTCGAGAGCATCCTATCTGTATGGGCAGAATCCGTTGTCGTACATCATGATCGCGGTCGGATCCGTGGTGCCCGGTGTGCTCCCGGAGTTTCACAACCTGTATGCGCCGCTGACGCCGATCCCGATCGTCCACTACGGATTCGATCCGTTGGATCTGCGACGCCGGTTCCGTGTCCGGTTTGAGACGGCCGAGGTCACCACCACACGGTTCACGGCCCTCAATAAATTTCGTCTCGCGCGCGTGGCGCCTCGTGTCCCGGTGCTGAGGAAGATAGGGGGGCTGTGCGTGGCCAGCGGTCGCAAAACGTGACGCGCGTACGACCCCTCCGCGTGCTCAGCGTCGGTCACGCCTACGTGGTGAGCTTGAACCGCGCCACGCTCCGTCACATCGCCGCGGATCCGGCATTCGACGTTACGGTGGCCGCGCCGCGCGTGATGAAGGATGAGCTCCGGACGATTGTGATCGAGTCGGAGCCGGACGGATCCCCACTCACCGTTGTCGCTCTCGACGCGTACCTCACCCAGCAGATTCACCTGTTCGTCTACAACCCGTCGCAGATTACGCGTCTGCTGCGAGACGGTGCCTTCGATGTGGTGCATATCTGGGAGGAGCCGTATGTCTGCGCGGGCTTCCAATTGGCGCGGGCCATGCACCGTCGCCGTCTGCCGTTCTGCTTCCGCACCGCCCAGAACATCGCGAAGCGCTATCCGCTGCCGTTCCGATACTTCGAGCGCTCCGTGTGGGCGTGGTGCACGGGCTGGATTGCCGGTGCCAGTCTGGTGTTCGACGCGATGGTCGGGAAAGGGGTTCCGAAGGAGAAGGGACGCGTGCTCACGCTAGCGGTCGACGGTGATCGGTTCCGCCCGTTCGATGAGCAGGAGAAAAATCAGGTAGCGACCCGTCTGGGACTGCCGCGGCCGATCATTGGATATGTGGGCCGATTGACCGAGGCCAAGGGATGCGAGGTGTTGCTAGACATTTTGCGGCGTCTCGATCCAGCCGAGCCCTGGAGCATGTTGCTGATGGGCCGCGGACCGTATCAGGCGCGATTCGAATCGCTGGCGCGTGAGCTTGGCGTCGGTGATCGGGTCACCGTGATGTTGCTACCGCATGAGGAGGTTCCCGACGTCTTGCCGATTATAGATAGCATTAGGCCCCCCCAAGTTAACAGAACGCCCGTTCTTGGACCCACGCCCGCCCCCTCGTGAGCCACTTCTTGGAAATCACGACAAACCTCGCTTCCTGGCTTATGCCGACGGCGATCTTCCCGATCCCCGCGAGCCGGACGAGGAGGAAGCGGGCTGGAAATATCCCTCAACCGTGGATCACCCCTCCTCCTACGCAAAGTTGCGGATGGCCTTCACCTTTCTCATGACCCTTCCGGGCGTCCCGATGATCTACTACGGGGACGAACTGGGTCTGACGGGTGCGGGCGACCCGGATAACCGCAGAATGCTTCCCGATCCCGACAAAGCTTCTGGCGAAGCAAAAACTACTCTCGATCACGTCTCCAAACTGACGCATCTACGCTCCGCTCATCCCGCCTTTCGCTACGGAAGTCGACGCGCGATCGAGGCAAAGAAGGACACCTACGCCATTGTCCGTGCCTATGCGGAGGACAGGGTTCTCATC
>CALBET010001135.1 GCA_937888665.1 uncultured Acidobacteriota bacterium | reverse complement strand
GGACGGCGATCCTTCAAGCGCTAAGCGTCGACGCTGATGCCGAGCTGTCGCACGAGAAGACACTCACAAGCGCCGTGATCGACACGCTTGCAGCAAAGTTCAGTCGACGCAAGCGTGCGAAGGATGTTGAATTGCGCGCGGTAGACAGTCTCGCGCTAGTGATGCGTGCACGCACTCGAGATTACCTAGAGCAGGCGCTCAACCGTTTGAGGGAACCGGTGTCCCAACTTGCGCCACCTGAGATTCACATCGTGAATGGGGGCCCCGAGAGGGAAAACTCTCACTGGTACAAGTTCGATGTGATCAAGTCGGCAGGCGAGACAAACAAGTTCGCGAACTTCGAAGAGAACCACTATTTCGTGAAGGCGTCGTTTCGTGTAGGGAGGGAACGGCTCGTCTTCGTGACGTCCTTTCACCACGTTGGCCGCGAGCTGTCCGGAATCATGGAAGCCACCGCATTCGCCAGGCTAGAGTCCTTCGAGGACTCGGATGATCGCGAGAGAGTCTCGCAGGACTTCTTTGTGTGCTCGCTCGACCCGTTTGTTCTGACCTATCGCACCAAAGAGACGGATATTACGGACTCGTTCGACCGGTGGCTTGATGCTGCTTTGGCAATTGCGATAAAGGAGTACGGTGACCGTTTGTAGAAAGGGGTCGAACGGCCAGTCGTTGACACGCTCGTCCGGGGACGTCTTCATACGCCGCGTTTTCGCCAGACAGACCGTCCCAAAACAAAGTGGTTCTGGGCCGCGCACGGAGACAGGCGAAAGTCACCGTCAGACGGGCGTTTCCGCAGGGGCGAAAGCCAGAGGTTGTTGGGACACCAGACGCGTTCTGGGCTCCTGGTGACCCGCCGTTCAAGGCGTTTCTGGGACACCCCGGCGAAGGTGTGCTGGTCGGGCGCGGCCGCTACGGGGTGGGCACGAGGCGCTGGAGTTCGTCGAACCAGTTGAGCACGAGCCCGACCCTCTGGCCCACCGCCTCTCCGTCCGGTTCAGCGCCGTTGACCTTGATCATCAGAAATCGCTGTCCATCCGACGAGACGTCGTGGGTCCGTCGCGACCCGTCCAGAAGATACCGCTCGTCAAAGAGCAGCTCCGCGTCGCCGAGAACCCTGAACGCAGGCTCGGTCTCGACCGGCACGACCATCATCCCGCCTGTCGGCGTGCGGTAGAACAGCTCGCGGCCGTCGCGCGACCACTGCGGTTGCGCGCCGCCGCCAGTCGAGATCGTCGTGCGCGCGCCGAGATTCGGAAACCGCCGCACATAGACCTCGCGCTGTCCCGACTCGGCGGAGTGATAGGCGAGCCAGCGCCCGTCAGGCGAGATCGCCGGCGCAGCCTCTTCGAAACGGGACGCCAAGAGCGGCTCGATGATCCCCTCTCGGTCCAGCGACACCAGTGCGAGGTCCGGCAGGCCGGTGGGGGAGACTGTCCAGACAACCAGGGTCTGGCCGTCGGGAGACCAGCCGCTGGGCGAGGCGAGCGCGACGCTCTCACCCCACGGCGCGAGCGACTCGGCCTCGCCGCTCCCGTCCGCCGCCTTGCTGAACAGGCCTTGGGGGTCGCGCGTCGAGAAGAAGACCAGCCGCTGGTCGTCGGGGGTCCAGAGCGGTGTCCAGTCCACGGCGGGATCGGTCGTGATCAGCGTCTCGGTGCCACGCGCGAGGTCGCGCACCCAGATGTTCGAGTCGCCCGCGTCGGTCCGATCGACCGCCACCCGTCCGTCATCAGACGACAGTCGGGGTGTAACGTATGAGCCGGCTGGCGCATCGACCGGCTCTTCGCGGCCGTCCCGGTCGACCCAGACCAGCGACCGGGTGCCCGGCACGCCGCCCCCATACACGAGTGTGCCGGTCTCGGACAGATCGAACAGAGCCTCCCCAAACAAGCCGACGGTCACCTCTTGCCGGAGTGGCACCGGCGTACCGCCGACCAGCGCAAGTTCTTCGGCGTCGAACGGCGCGGCACGTAGGCTCCCACCGTCGGCGAACACGAGGTGTCCCGTTTCGGCGTATCGAGGATGGGTGCCGGAGACGCCGAGCTCGGTGATCAGCCCTGAGGTCAGCGACGCGACGGCGATCCGGCCGTTTCCCGTGTTGCTCCCGATCGTGAACAAGACGCCGCGGCCGTTCGGGAGGATCTCCGGCGAACGATGGACCAGCGCTGGGTCGGCTGCCGTCACCGGCTCAGGGGTACCGCCGCTGACGGGGACGCGCATGAGGCGGCCCTCCGCCGAGAACACGATTGTGTCGCCCGGTCCCCAGCTGAGCCCCGCGGGCTGTTCAGGCACTTCGGCGATGAGGGCCGCGGAGCCGCCCTGGACGGGCAGCCGCTTCAGGGAACTGTCGCTCGCGGAATGGAACGCAATCCACTCGCTGTCTGGTGAGAACACGAGTGAGTTCCCTCCCCCGCTCACGACGGCGTCCATCACCCACGATCATGCCCATCTGCGTCGCCGCCGCGGTGAGCGACATCGTGGGCGACATCGACTTGGTCGAGTCGGAGGCGTCCGGCTGAAACGCCTTCGCCAGGCCAAAGTCCAGCACCTTGACGGTCCCGTCGTCGCGCACCTTGATGTTGGCGGGCTTAAGATCGCGATGGATGACTCCGGCCTCGTACGCGGCCTCCAACGCCTCGGCGATCTGTGTGGGACGCGGCGACCAGGAGCAAGCCATTTCCTGGTTGCACGAGGCCGCCGAGGAACGCGATGGACTGCTGTCCTTCCGGAACGTGTGGTTCGCGTTCGAAGTGCCGCTCTGTTCCCGTATACTTGGCGTTTCAGAGGTCACCATGTCCCTCAGTCCAGGCACCCGCCTCGGGCACTACGACGTCTCCGTGCGAGAACTGGAGCTCCTCGGCGACCCGGTCCGTGTACTGGAGCAGGTCGATACCGAGGCGAATGGAGCGGTCAACTTCGCACTCTCACCAGATGGTTCGCTCGTCTATTTCGGAGGAGGGACACCCATCCTGGATACCGTGGAGCGGGTGGACCGCGAAGGCAGGATCACGACCGTGGTGACAGACGGCGATTCGCCACGCCTCTCACCGGATCGCACACAGCTTGCGTTCAGGAGAGGTTCTGGAATGCAGTTCTGGGTGCGCACCCTCGACTCCGGGTCTGAACTGCGTCTGGATGCGGCCCCGGGATGGGGACAGTCCTGGACCAGACGGTCGGAACCTCTCGTTTACAGTTCAGTCGAGTTCGGGAAACGCGGTCTCCGACACGTCAACGGATCGGACCGGCGAGCCTGACACGCTCCTGGAGATACCCGGCGAATCCGTGAGCAACGGGGACTGGGCTCCCGACGGCGAGCGTTTTCTCGTCACCAGCGGCGAGGACATCTGGTGGACCGCCGTTGGCGGCACGCCCCAACCGTTCATCGTGACCGAGTCCAGCGAGCGCAACCCGCGGTTCTCCCCGAACGGCCGGTGGGTTGCGTATGTGTCCGACCAGACGGGTGAGCGCCGTGTCTTTCTTCAGCGCTTTCCAGAAGGGGGTCCGCCGGTTCCGGTGTCACCGGGACCAGGCGTGGAGCCGGTCTGGTCGTCCGACGGTCGAGAGCTGTACTACCGGAGCGACGCGGCGGTGGTCGCGGTGCCGGTGGATCCAGGTTCGGGGACGGTGGGAACCTCCCAGGACCTTTTCGACGACGTCTACGAGAGAATGGTCGGGAGTCTTTGGTCGGACTACGACGTGGCCACCGATGGGCAGTTCCTCATGCATCGGCGGTCCGGCGGCCCGCAGTTGCATCTCGTGCGGAACTGGTTCCAGGAACTCGAACGCCTCGTCCCAACGAACTGATGGCTCTGTCACTCGGCACTCTCCTCGCCCCCTACGCCGCGAGCTGCTTGATCATCACGGCCAAGGACTCACACACGGGCGGCACGGACGAGAACCCACGCGAACTCGACCCGAACGATTTGGAACGACGCTAGTGGCGGGCGCGGGCGACGAGAGCTCGATACGTGCCATCGTCGTGGTCGGGGCTGGAGCGGCAGGGCTCTGGGCCGCGCAACGTGCGGGCGAATTGATGAAGGAGAGTGGCAGAAGACCCGATGTCTTGCTGCTCGAGAAGACCCCGCGCGCGGGAACCAAAGTTCTGGCGAGCGGCGGCACGCGCTGCAATCTGACGACCACGCTCGGACCGCAACCCGCCGCGCAGCTCTTCGGCCCCGAAGGCGGACGCTTCTTGAAGACGGCCTTTCGGATCTTGCCTCCGATTGCCGTGCGCGAACAGTTCCTGTCGTGGGGCGTTCCGTCGGTCGAAGCGCCACTCGACAAGATCTTCCCGGAAAGCGGCTCGGCGAAGGATGTGCGTGACGCGCTCGTGCGCGCCTGCGAAGCGGCGGGTGTCGAGCTGCGCCGCGACCGCTCGGTGACAGGCGTCGAACGCGACGGCGATCGCTGGCGTGTACACCTCGAAAACGGCCAGTCAATCGGCGCGAACCGACTGCTCCTGTCGCCGGGCGGCAAGAGCTATCCGGGGTCGGGCACGACTGGGGATGGTTACTCTTGGTTGGAAGAGCTCGGTCTTGAGTTGGTTCCGGGAGTGCCTGCGCTCGTTCCTCTGCTCAGCCCCGAGGGTTGGGTTCACGAGCTGACTGGGCTCTCGGTGCAGGATGCGGTCGTGCGACTGCGCGACGGCGAGGGCAAGATTCTCGGCAAGCGCGAGCGACCGGTGCTCTTCACGCACCGCGGTCTATCGGGACCGGGCGCCATGGATCTGTCGCACTTTGTTGCGCGCGCATCGGCGGCTCGGGGCTCCGGAGCAGGGCCCGGCAGGGTGGACTTCACGATGGAGGTCGACCTGCTTCCGAGTGCGAATCGCGAAGAGCTGGGCCAACAGCTGCGGCGTGCCGCCGCGCGCACCGGTTCGCCGACGATGGCCAAGCTCTTCGCCGACGAGCTGCCGCGCCGTCTGGTCGAGGCCGCCTGCGTGCAGGCCGGACTCGAAAAGGACATTCGCTGCAACGTGCTGCCCAAAGCGAAACGCCACGAATTGGTTGAAAAGCTCAAGGCACTTCCCGTGCCGATCTCTGGAACGGCGAGCTTCGACGAAGCGGAGGTCACGGCGGGCGGCCTCGCGCTCTCAGAACTCGATCCTGGAACCATGCGCGTCAGGC
>CALBET010001134.1 GCA_937888665.1 uncultured Acidobacteriota bacterium | reverse complement strand
TTGTTCTGACCCCTTCCACAAGGTCCGCCACCGAGAAGCCACCTAGGAGTGTCAAGTGTGAGAGGACGGCCATCTTGGGCCTCGCTCGGGTGAACACTCGTCCTACGTCAGCGGCAGTGGTGTGGTGGGCGACCACGCGTCGTACCCGCTCGTTGTCCTGCAGTAACTCCGGAGGAGCGTCACCGACCTCATGAACCAGTAGGTCGACGTCTTGCGCCGTGTCGATCAAGTGAGACGACAGCCGAGTGTCTCCCGACAGAACCACCGATCGGGTATCGAGATCGAATCGATAGCCCAATGCCGGCGCGACCGGTCTGTGGTCGACGTCGAAGGCCATCACCTCGACGTCGCCATCCTTCAGTACCAGGCCCTCCTCAATTTCGATCACTGCGATTCGCGCCCCAGCGGTCGGAACACGGTCGTCCTCGATCCGGATGCCGATGTCGTACGCGAAAGCCTGCCGGAGATGATCGATCAGGCCACGGGTGCCAGGAGGGCCAAAAACCTTCAAGGGTCTGTCGCGACCCGAGACAAGCCACCCGGTGAGCCAGAGGTCCGGCAGGCCCACTATGTGGTCGGAGTGGAGGTGTGTCAGAAGAACCGCGTCCACGTCCGCAAAAGAGACGCCCAGTTGGGCAAGCCTCTGAATCGCACCGCGGCCGGCATCGACAACCACCACCAGATCCTGTGCACGCACCAAGATGCTCGGACCGAAGCGGTCGATCGAGGGCTGGGGATCGCCCGTTCCAAGGAGCGTCACCTCGATCTCCTGGGCCCAGCCGGTGGCCGCAAGGGCCACCACGAAGACACACAATGTGGCGACCTTCTGGCAGGTTCTGACGGTCCACAGTAGCATTCTGTTCCTTTTGCTATTCGTAGGGCCGTCAGCAATCAGCGGCCGGCTCCGCTGGTCCGCTGCATTGCGTTGTTAGCTTCGTGATCCGTCGATCTTCGACGATGCCACGGCCTGGTTGCCCGCCTGGACCTGGCCTCCCGGTCCGGCGGCGGCACGGTCGGCCTGACTGGGTGCGGTCGGGCGTATAATCTGAGGGACGGTTATCCACGCCCCATGACTTTCGAGCGAATCTCGGTCGACCCGGCTCAGATGGACGGGATTCCGTGTATCCGGCACCTCCGGATTCCGGTGGCAACGGTCGTTGGGATGGTCGCCGACGGGATGTCGACCGACGAGATTCTCGCTGCCTATCCGGATCTTGAAGAAGGCGACGTTCGAGAGGCTCTGCGCTTCGCCGCTGAGGCGGTGCGAGAGCAGGAGCTGCCCTTGCTGCCCACTCGATGAGGTTCCTCGTCGACAACGCGTTATCCCCTGAACTCGCCGTGTTCCTGACGGCTGCCGGGCATGACGCCGTGCATGTTCGTACCCTTGCGTTGCACGGCGCCGCAGATACCATCATCTTCCGGACGGCCCTCGACCAGGATCGCGTTTTGATCTCGGCCGACACCGACTTCGGCGCCTTGCTCACCCTCCGAACTGGTCGCGGCCCGTCCGTCATTCTGTTCCGGCACGGCGTCCCTCGGCGCCCATTCGACCAAGCGACCCTGCTTCTCGGCAACCTCCCGGCGATCACCGAAGCCCTCGAATCGGGTGCGCTCGTGGTATTTCGATCGGATCGGATCCGGATTCGTCGGTTCGATCCATCAAGCTAACGCCAACAATCAGCGGCCGGCGCAGCCGGTCCGCTGCATTGTCTGGTTAGACCGTTCACCCAAATGGTCCGATAGCGGTCCGGCCGGGTCGGCCTAACGCCGCTCCTGCCAGCGACCAGGATGCTGACGGCCATGGACGGCCAAGACGACGATGGTGTCCTCGTCCTCGCGAAAGTAGAAGGCGTACGGAAAACGGTGCAGCACGGCCCGACGAATTGGCCCGCGGACGGACTGATAGGCCGTCGGCTGTTCGACGATGCGGGACACCGTCTCGAACATGGCCTCGCTGAACTCGGCACCGAGACCGGAACGCCGTTGCTCGTACCATGCATGAGCCTGCAGCGCTTCGGCGTCAGCCTCTGGACGGAGGACGACCGCCCGGCGCCTCACGGCGCAGCCTGGAGCTTCCGCCTCACTTCCGACCAGGGGACCGCTGAGGCCGGATTCTCGACATGTTCCGCCCAGCGGCGATCCAATTCGGCCGCCTCCTCGGGACTCAAATCCATCGCCGTGCCGCGCTGGGCGTCCGTGAGGCTATCCCACAACGCCATGGCAAGTTCAGCCCGCTCAGAGGCTGGCAGTTTCAGAAGCTGCGACACGGACGCTGGCGGCATGTTTCGATCCTCTCACCGGTCGGTCGCTCTCGGCAAGTTTCCGTGTTCGATGACATCGGACGTTTCGTGGGCGAACCTGAGGGGCGTTCGCTCGCGGCTCAAGCACCCGTTCCGTGCGCCAAGCGGTCTAACGTCAGCGTTCACCTGCGGCCGCGGAGCGACAACACGGCGGCCGTCAGGTGCAACGCCTTGTTGGGCCGGCCGTATCAAGCTGGGACCGTCTGCACCGCCACTCGAAGGGACTCCGCTGCTGGAATCGAAAAATTTAGTTTTTCGAAACCGATGACGTGCCCTTCTGCGTCTTTCATGAGCACGACGTCTTCACCAGTCTCCTCGCAGACGTGCTCACCCGACTTCTCTGTGAACCAGACCGTCAACGTCCGACCCGCCCGGTCGTAGAACACGTTCATTTCGGCCATATTCGACTCCCCTCCTTGATCGCGTCGGTGGGGTAGGCGGTGATCAGAAACCCCAGATCCGCGGTCTGCTTCGCCACGGCGCACACCCAACGACTCCGTCCCTCCGCCACGTAGAACAGGAATACCCGCGCGTCCGAACGACTCCGGCGAACTTCGTCAGGGTGCTCCAAGGCGGTCTGGACCGTCGACTCTTTGCCGGCCATGACCGGGTGCTTCATGGTCGTGATCATCGTCCATCGTTCGTGGGTGACCTGCACTCGGAACCCGAGCGGCGTGAGAACGTCGAAGAGAAAGTCTGACTCGGGTCGCACATCACCATTCTACCGCCGCCCAAACGGTCGTCGCGGACGCTCGACGTGAAGACACCTTCGGCCCCGGGGCCAACGGACTGCTTGTGAACTGAACCGGTCCGAGTCATTGTGGGCGCCAGATGGTGCGCCGGCACGCCGTCCGTGTCGTCATCCGGGCCCGGTGGTCGACCCCACGGCGCGCCTCCGTCCTGGAGTTGCCGGCCCAACGAACCTTGGTGGGAAGATGGCGAAATCGACCAAGTGTCCGGAATCTTCGGTCGGCACCGGCGGTCGTCCCAAGCGCGACTTCCTCGATCCAGACGTCGACTACGGAGGCGCAAATTGGTTCTTTGTCCGTCCGCCCAACAAATATTCGACGGACCTGGATATCGCGATACCGGCCGCAGGGCGGCAGGATATCCGGATATTGGGTACGTCGGAAACACTCAGCGATTATAGGGTAGGGCGCCGATGGGGCCGTGATATTCGGTGCCGGATATAACGATATCGGGCGATCTGGATATCGCGGGGCGTAGGTGGGGCCGGCTCGGTCGCTACGCGGTGCCGCGGTCGAGAGGGCTGCGGACGGCCCGGCCGCCCCGATTTAGCACGTGCGTGCACATCATCGTCGTGCTGACGTCCCGGTGGCCTAGCAGCCCGTGGTGGAATTCCCGCTGCATTCGAGCGGCGCTGCAATCCGCCGATCTGCGTTGTTCATCGGTCGAATACTGCCGGTATTCTCCCTCTTCTCGCCTTGTCCGGCGGCCGCATCGCCGCTCTCGGTGCGACGCGGGATGTCCACCACGGGCTGCTAGCAGTTCTTGAATGGTGCGAATGTCGTATCCGTCTTCGAGGAGGTGGGTGGCAAAGCTGTGCCGCAGGGTGTGGCAACTGGCATTCTTGGTGACGCCGCTCGAGCGGAGGGCGGATTTGAACGCTCGCTGAAGGACAGATTCGTGGAGGTGGTGACGACGCCGTTCGCCGGTCTCTCGGTCCCAGTACTGGCGAGTCGCTGGGAACGCCCACTGCCTGGACCACTCGGAGCCGGCTGTGGGGTACTTTTTCGACAGGGCGGACGGGAGGGCGACCCGGCCGGCTCCGGACGCGCAGTCCCGGTCGTGGATGGTCTGGGCTGCGCGAAGTTGGTCCGAGAGGGGGTCCATGAGCTGCTCGGGGAGTATGGTTCGGCGGTCGTGGCGGCCGTTGGGGTCGCGCACGAGGATTTCGCGCTGTTCGAAATCCAGGTCCTTGACTCTCAGGCGGAGTCACTCGAGCAGCCGCAGGCCAGCGCCGTAGAGGAGCGGGGCGGTCAGGCGAGGCGTGCCATGCATGCGGGCAAGGACCGCGGCGACTTCGGAACGGGTGAGAACGACGGGGACACGGACCGGGCCGCGCGCGCGTGGCACACGGTCCAGTGCGCCGAGAGGGCGCCCGAGAATATCGACATAGAGGAACAGGAGCGCGTTCAACGCCTGATTCTGCGTGGAGGCGGCAACGCGTCGCTCGGTGGCCAGGTCCGTGAGGAACGCGGTGACCTCACGTTCGCCCAGGACGTCTGGGTGTCGGCGGTCGTGAAAGAGGATGAATCGGCGAATCCAGCCGACATACGCCTTCTCCGTGCCGGGGCTGTAATGGTGCGTTCGCAATTGGTGTCGCACGCGGTCGAGTAGCTTGAGCGGTGGGGCGGTGGGCGAGGCGTCGGTGCTTCTTGCGCCGGGCATCGGTCTGCCGTCTACGGCGTGGGCCTGACGATAGACAAGCGAGATCCGTGCCGTGTGGTGGAGCTCGTCAATGACGTCGGCGGAGACGCGAGCGTGCAGAAAACGGACAGGACAGAGACGGGGGAAGTGGCAGGTTCTGCCACGGTCGAATGAGCCGGAGGACCGGGAGATTCAGCGCGGTTTGTTCAGCGCGAAGATGGCCGCGAATGCCACCACGCCGGCGGAATCCAATATCGGGACCGGGAGACCGGCGAGGCCCACGGTGGGGCCGGGGGCGAGCAAGAGCGCCGCGGCGGCGAACATGCCGATGCGTAACGGTAGCGAGAGGGCGCTGCGGAGCTGGCCGGTGATCGCGGAGGCGAAGCACAGCACCCCGAGCGTGCCGATCAGCACCGGCACGAACATCTCCAGCGGCCCGGCGGTGTCGCCGGTCGCGGTGAGCATGAGCAGTTCGGGACGGTAGACGAAGATGAAGGGCAGGGTGAAGCCGACCAGCGCGAAGCGGAACGCCGCGAAGCTGGTCTGCATGATGTTGGTGCCGGCAATGGACGCGGCGGCGTATCCGGCCAGCGCGACCGGTGGGGTCACCATGGACATCATGCCGAAATAGAAAATGAACATGTGCGCGGCCAGCGGCACGACGCCCAGGTTGCCCAGCACCGGACCGATGAGGGTCGCGAGCAACAGATAGCAGACGGCCGACGGCAACCCCATGCCCAGGACGATCGACGAAACCATGATCAGCAGCAGCGCCAGAAACAGGCTCTGTTCGGCGAGCGGCAGGATGGTGGCCGGTAGCCGGGTGCCGATGCCAGTCA
>CALBET010001133.1 GCA_937888665.1 uncultured Acidobacteriota bacterium | reverse complement strand
CGAACTGCTCCGGGATCGGGCTGTCGAGATTGAGTTGCGATCTGACTTCTGCAACCCGTTCCACAGATGCCTCGATCCCAAGCACAATTCGGACGGGATCTCCCACCAACCGGCCAACGGCGAACACTATCGCCACGGCGGCGAAGATCACCCCCAACGAATGAAGGATGCGCCTCAGGAGGTACCGCCACATCCGATTGATCACACATCCTTCGTTAGGGAATCTATCTCACTCGAGTTCGCAATCCAGCCCTGAACTTCGCTACACACGCCATCAAGGAGGGGGTGCCGCACTTGGATTGTGCGGCACCCTCTCATGATCGTCAATTCAAAATCCCCATATCGCAGGTACTCAGGGATTCCTTGACACTCTTTATGCTAATCCGGCTCGACCGAACGACTCTCCTAACTCTGCCGCATCTGAATCGCCAAGAGACGGTGATCCAGAGTTGGGGTCCACACGAGATTCGCGGCGAGCCCATAAGCCAGATCCTGATGGCCTATGTAACCCATAGCGTGATCGGCGTAGGCGAACTCATTGAGTTCCGCTAGCGCAGCAGCGCGCTCGGTGCCAGTCAATGGCAAAGCCGCCTGGTACAGGGCCTCTGCTTCCTCGTTGCAATAGGCCGACAAGATGCCATCACAAGAGTAGTAGTACCCGTATGAGATACTGAAGTCGAGAAGCTCCTGTCCGTGCCCGTGAACGAACACCAGATTCCTATCTTCCGGAATGTCCTTGATATTTACAAGGGCGAGCTTCCCGAACGCCTCAGGGTCCACCACCTGAATTTTGGTGTTGAAGCCCACCTCGTTCAGCATGTTCGACACTGCTTGGACAACCTCGTTCGACTGGGCGAATACGCCGTCCCGGACCGCCAGAGGAACCTCCACGTCGACGGGCACCCCGTCGGCCGCGGCTTCTTGGAGCAGAGCCTTCGCCTTCTCCGGATCGTACGGATACGGCTGGAGGGCATCGCTATGTCCGGCGGCCGTAGAGTTCACGATCTGGCCTGAAGGAACGACACTTCCCCCCATGAGGTTCGTTGCAATTCCCTCGCTGTCGACTGCCAGGTTGAGGGCCTCGCGAACCCTCTTGTCGGAAAATAGGGTTCCGTTAGTGTCCATTCGGATGAAGATGGTCTCGACGCTGGGCGCCGTCTCGCACTTGGTGTCTGCGCCGGCAGCCAATACGGCACACTCGTCCGGACTGACAAATTGAGCCAGTTGTGCTTCACCGGCTGCGACCATTGACGCTCTGACTGCGTCCTCGGAGCGGAACTCGTACCTCGCCGTTTGGAATGGGGGAGTCGACATGTCGGTCATTCCCGCATCAAAGCCCCACCAGTCCTCGTATAGCGAGTAACTGATTCCGATGCCCCGCTGCCATTCATCGAAAATATAGGGACCCGTGCCTATCAGCTCGGTGCTGTATCTGTCAGGGCTATCGTTCAACTGCTGCGCTGAACTAATCGGCACGAAAGTAAGCTTCACGGGAAGCAGCGGGTCGGGTTCTGCTGTCGATAACTTCACCGTGTTTGGTCCGGTGGCTTCGGCCTGAATCGCGCCAACAAAGTCGAGGAGATCAAAGGCATTCTCCTCGGCGAATACGTAATTAAAATTGGACACCACTGCATCCGCGTCCAACACCGAACCATCGTGGAAGGTCACGCCCTCGCGCAAGGTGACTTCCACCGACGTATCGTCCACTACATTGATTGCTGTGCCCAGGACCGGCTGAAGTTCACGAGTATTGAAGTCCAAAGTGAACAGGGTCTCAACGGTATTGCGGAAGCCCGGTGCACCAGCGTCGGAAAATCCTCGCCACGCATCCATACTCACGGGTTCCGCGGCCACAGCGATGACGACTTCGCCCCCACCAGCAACTGGCGCGTCTTCTGCGGTCGTCGCTTCGGCTGTCGTCGATTCGGCCGTCGTCGCCTCCGCGGTGTCTTCTGCTGATTCATCTGAGCCACAGGCGGCCAGTGTTAACGCCATGACGACCGCGATGGCTGCCACAGCTGTTGGTTTGCCGAGTCGATTTCCCGAACTGCGCCGGCCAGGACTCAACATGGTTCGCTTCATAACATCTCCATTCTTTTCCGGGAATTGCTTGGATTCGTCGCGAGTTCAGGTTCCAATTGGAAGATGATTCTCGTTTGATGAATGTTAACAGTCTCCTCTTGCTGCCACCGTTGAAGACCAATTTGACCAATTCGTTATTAAAATGTTACGAGTTGACCGCTCCCAAACTCCAGAAACATGGCTCAAGAGCATTGCTAACTGTTAGCATTCCCAAAACGTGATCTACCAACAGGAGACTCCATGGCATTCATTGATCGCGTCGCGGCTGCCCCCATCACCTGGGGCATCGATCCCTCACCGGGCTGGGGATACGTAATCCCTCGGGATCGCTATCTCGATGAGATGACCTCGCTCGGGCTGACGGCAACCGAACTCGGCCCCGATGGCTATCTTCCAGCAGACCCCGAGGAACTCGCAGGCTTCCTCAATGAGCGGGGGCTCACCGTCATCGGTGGTTGG
>CALBET010001132.1 GCA_937888665.1 uncultured Acidobacteriota bacterium | reverse complement strand
GGCCGTGGCCGCGAACTGCTCGCGAATCGCGTCGTAGATACCGAGATAGGTTGCAACCGCAGAGGCGCTCGACCTCCCGATGGGGCTCTGCCCGACTCGCTCGATCCGCTGCACGTGCTCGGCTCCCGACAGAGCCTCCCAGGTTGGTCCCCCGCTGCGAGCCGACTTGAGGAAGGCCTGGACCGCAGGGAACAACACGCCGTGTGCGAAGTTCGACTTGCCTGAGCCGGACACCCCCGTGATCGCGACGAGTCCACCCAAGGGAACTACGACGTCGATGCCATCCAGGTTGTGAAGACGTGCTCCCCGGATTCGAATCGATCGCTCCGCTCCCAATTCAAGGCGCCGCCGGCTGTACTGGGTCGCCTCACGCTGCTGCCCAGCCCCCGCCCGCAGGACCCGACCACCGTCTGCGCCGGGCCCGGGGCCGAGCGATACTGTCATCTCCGCGCAGGCGGAGATCCGCGGATCGTGATCAGCGATAATCACCGTGTTTCCGCGGTTCCTGAGCTGGGCAAAGAGGTCACACAGCGCATCGATGTCAACTGCATGAAGGCCCAGGGACGGCTCATCCAGGATGTAGCAGCTGCGGGACACCCCGTTGTTCACGCCAACAGCGATCTTGAGGCGCTGCAACTCGCCGCCGCTCAACGTGGCGGAAGACCGATTCACCCCCAGATACCCGAGCCCGACCATCGAGAGCGACTCGAGCATGTGCAGGCCGGCGGATCGCCAGAGCCGCTCCGGCTCCGTGGCCTCACCGACCCCGCGCTGCAGCAGCCGTTCCTTCAGGGCTTCAACGGAACACAGAAGCAGGTCCGTGAATCGAGTGCCTCGGTAGCGATACCAGCTCACCGATTGGGGATCGAACCGACTGCCGTCGCAGGTGGGGCAGGTCTGACGGCTCACGAAGGTACGTGCGTAATCTCCCGCCGTCCCGGCATCTCCGGCCCGCTTCTGGAGCGCGCCGACTACCCCGTCGTATCGGACCTTCGACCCGGACTTCCGCCCCGTTTCATCAACCGGTTGTACACGCTTGTCTCCAAGGCCGTTCAGGATCGCGTCACGGCTCTCCGCGTTCAAATGTGCGAACGGCGCCGAGGCGGCCTCCCCATACAGTCCGAACACCCCTCGCACTAGGTCCTGGCGAATACGTAGGTGCTCGAAGCTGCCCCGCGAAGTGCGGAGCGCGAAACACCCCTGCTCGAACGACAGCGATTCGTCGGGGACCAGAGCCTGGATATCCACCATGTCGATGTGCCCGGTCCCTTCACACGCAGTGCAACGCCCTGATCTCTCGGGGGCCGAATTGAACGACAGGAGGGAGTCCACGGGACGCCCTACGACCCGCTGACAATCTGGACACACGAGGTGGATGCCCAAGTCCAGCTCGTGATGCCCCTTGCTTCCGGTCGCAATCCGAATCAGCGGGTCGCCCAGTTCGAACGCGCGGCACAGGAGTTGCCGGAGTTCCGACGACGACGACCCCTGGACTCGACGCGACCCCAGTGCCACTGCGATCGAGTGCAGCTTGTTCACGTCGGCGCGACCCAAGCCGCGCACCCGACGCGACCTGCGGGGGCCCCATGGCAACTCCTGGACAAGAATCTCTGCGAAGCCGGCCTCGAGCAGCTGCCGCTCCAGCTGAGCCAGGGAGGGCAGGGGCTCACGAGCCGCGACCGCCAGCACCTCGGCGTCACGCCGTGGATGGAGCTCCGCAAGGTGCCTCAGCAGCAATTCCACGTCTGGGCGGACGGGCGTCGCCCCGCACGAGCAGCCGACTTCTCCATGGTCGATCGTCAACCGGCGCAGAGCCTCGTGTAGTCCGGTGAAGGTACCGACGGTCGAGCGAGAGGTTCGATGGAGGCCGCGCTGTGACACCGTGACGCAGAACGGAAGTCCTCGGACCTGGTCGCAGTCCGGGCGGAGCAGGAAGGCACCGCGTCGGCTGGACACAAACGTCTCGTGTCGAACGGCTGCCTCGGCCGCCAGAGTGCCAAACAGGAGCGAACTCTTGCCGGAGCCGGAGACGCCCGCAACCACGATAATTCGATGGCGAGGCAGGGTCAGATCGATGCTGCGGAGGTTGTTATGGCGGGCTCCGGCAACCAAGATGTCGCCGCTCACGACTGGGCGTCCAAACAGAGGCGCATGCCGGTGTAGTAGTGCCGATAGGTCGGCGCATAGTGGTCGCGGTCGCTCGCACGCAGGTAGCGACCCTCGTGGCAGAACCCCCCCCCGCGAAGGACGCGCGTCGGCTCTCGGGTGGCCGCGGCACCCTGCGATCGCAAGGCCTCGTAACCAACCCACCGATCCGAAGTCCACTCCCAGACATTGCCGTGCATGTCAAATAGCCCAAACGCGTTGGCTGGCTTGAGACCTACAGGCTGCGGGCAGCATTCACCCACCTCCCACGTGTTCTCCGCGCACCACGCGAACTCCGTCAGGTGCCGGTATCCGGGATCATCTCCGAAGTGGAACCGCGTCTGAGTGCCCGCGCGGCAAGCGTATTCCCACTCCACTTCCGTAGGCAGCCGGTAGCGCAAGCCCTGGACGCTGCGCTCGTTCAGCAATCGGACGAGGTGGTCCGCGTCGTTGCAGGAGACCCAGTTGACGGCCGAGTCATCGGAGAGGGCCCCGTGTTCACGTTCAGGCGCGTCGATGAACCGCCGAAACAGTTCGCGAGTCACCGGGTACAGGGCCATGTAGAACGCGTGGTGCACAGCCGCCTCATGACGCGGCCGCTCGTTGTCCTCCGCGTCGGGGTCGTCGGGCGACGCCCCCATCAGGAAACGTCCTGGTTCGATGCGAACGAACTGGACGCCGTACTCATCGAGCAGGCGGGGGGGGCCGTCAGCGAAGGAAGACAAGGTTCACTTCCCTGCTTCGCACGCGGTCACCGTCGCGAACGATCGTGCACGGCCCTCGGGAGTGAAGGGTACGCCAGTTGTCGAGCACCAAGACGTCGTTGGCATTGAGCGCAACCTCGACTCGGCGACCCAACTCGATACACAACGACTCGAATGCGTGGACGGCTCCCGCGAGCTCCTCCTGGCCGGGATCGTCGAGCTCCTGGAGAGCGGGGATGATGAGGGTTCGATCGAATCGAATGAAGCCGTCGGGTGCCAGAATGGGAAAGCGAGGAACTGTCCCGTGATACCGCCCATGTTCGGCGTTGCGCCTGAATGGGAAGACCGGTCTGCGGAGGAGGTCATGGAGTTCCGGCCGGTTCAGTTCCAGTTCTTCGAGTACTCGATCCAGCAGAACCACGATGCTCCGTCCTCCGACAGGCCAAGTCGGGTCCGGGACCAAGCAGTGGGTGACGGTGAAGCGGGGGGGGCGCTCGAAAGTTGCGTAG
>CALBET010001131.1 GCA_937888665.1 uncultured Acidobacteriota bacterium | reverse complement strand
CCCGACTGTCGCTGGACGTGGTCAAGCCGCTGCCGCTGGCGGGGCTCGAGGTCGTGGCCGCGCTGCACCGTCTGTTCGGAGACGAATTCGACCTGGATGCGGTGGTCCCGCTGTTCGGGTCGGCGTCCCTGGTCGCCAGGCTCCGCGCGGGTGATGCCACTTGGGAGATCGCTGCCAGTTGGGCCGGTGATGAGGAGATGTGGCGGCGATTGGCGGCGCCGTATCTCCTCTACCAGTGACCCCCTGGTGGCCGGCCGCGGACTGTCAGCTCGCCGCGCCATCTCGCGTCTCCTGCTTGTTTCGATACATGTCGGCCGCTACATCTGGTACAGCATCCAGTAGACCACCACGCCGGTGACTGAGACGTAGAGCCAGATGGGGAGGGTCCAGCGCGCGATGGCCCGATGTTTCGCGTCGTCGCGGCGCAAGCCACGCCTGAGCGTGACCAGGGCGAGTGGCAGGATCAGCGCGGCCAGGATGATGTGGGAGATCAGAATCGTGAAATACACGGTCCGGACGAGACCCTGGCCGGTGAAGGGCCGTGAGCCCACTTGCGCGTGATAGGTGAGGTACGACACCAGGAACAGCGCCGACGTGGTGAACGCCGCCAGCATGAACCGGCGGTGCGGTTTGATCCGCCCGCGGCGGATTTGGACGAATCCCAGGACCAGCAGCACGCCCGCGATGGCGTTCAGTGTTGCGTTGACCGCCGGGAGCATCGTGACGTCGAACATGCCTTACCCCACGCGGTCGATCAGCAGCAAGACCCAGACGATCGGTAGGTACAGCAGCGTCGCTCGGAACAGCAGTTGTGCCCGCTCCGTGCCCCGTCGACGAGCGAACCACACGCCCAGCCCCAGCAGACCGACACTGAGCGCGGCGGCGCCGACGGCGTAGGTCGTGCCGGCCACGCCATACCAGGTTGGGGTCACACTCACCGGGATCAGCATCACCGCGTAGACGAGCAGATGGGTGGCGGTACGCCGGCCGCTTGGGTCGGAGATGGACAACAACGGGAGGTCGGCTCGCGCGAAGTCGTCGCGGAACAACCACGTGAGGGCCAGGAAGTGCGGGAGCTGCCACACGAAGACAACCGCGAAGAGCGCCCATGCGCCGGCTGAGAGTGGCGCCACGGCCGACCAGCCGATCACGACCGGCAGTGCGCCCGGAACCGCGCCGACCAGCAACGCCCAGTGTGTGACCTGTTTCAGCGGGGTATACACCGCCACGTAGCTGAGCAGAGTGGCGAGCGCGACGACCGCGGCGGTCAGGCTGGCGCCGAGGGCCAGTTGCACGAGCCCCGCCACGGCAAGCGCCAGCGCCGCCCAGACGGCCTCCCACGATTGCAGCCGGCCGCTCGGGAGCGGACGGTCCCGCGTGCGCCGCATCCGCGCATCGAGGTCCCGCTCCGCCACCTGATTGAGCGCGGCGGCGCCGCCGGCCACGAGCATGGACCCCACGGTCGCGTGGAAAAACGAGAGCACGTCGAACGGGCCGCTGCGGGCGGCGAGATAGCCGACGCCGGCTGTGACGACGACGAGCGAGTTCAGACGCGGTTTCGTGAGCGCGACGAAATCGGCCAGCCGACTTCGCGGCGCGCTGATCGCGGCCGCATCGGTTGTCATATGGCTGCCCCTCGGGCAACCTCTTTGGCGGTGAGTGCCGCCGCGTGCGGGGGAGACGCGTCGGCCTGACGAGCGTCGGGAAATCGGTGCCGGTTGACGCGCAGCCCCAGCAGCAGCGACGTGCCGAGCACCAGTGCTCCAGTTGCCACGTGGGCGGTGTTGATCACCGGGGCTCGCCCGCTCAGCACCGTCCAGCCGCCCAGACCGATCTGGATGAGCACCAGCAGTGTCAGGGATACAGCTGGTCGGAGCAGATCCGGTCGGTCGCGCTGGCGCATCGCGAGACGACCAGCCGTGGTGAAAACGACCATCGCGGTCAGCCCGGCGCCCAGACGGTGGAGATAGTGCACCGTGACCGGGAACGTCCATGCGGGCGGTACGATGCCGCCGAAGACCAGTGGGAAATCTGGAATGGCCAGTCCGGCTCCGGTGTGCCGCATGGTCGCGCCAACGAGGATCTGCACGTAGACCACCACGGGAAGCGCGGTCGCCAGCGCCGCGGTGGTCACGTCGGTGGCGTCCCGCGCGACCGCGTCATGAGTGCTCGCGGCGCCGCTCCGTCGCCACCCGGTGGAGGTGAACAGGGCGAGGCAGACGGTCAGGCCGAAGAAGATCTCCGCCAGGCCGGCGTGGGAGACCGAGACCGCGGTGGGCAAGAAATAGAGCACCGTGATCCCGCCGAGCAACCCCTGCAGGATCACCGCCGCCAACGCGATGACTCCGAGCCGGCGCATCCATCGGCGTGTCTCGACCCGCCATAGCCAGACGGTCATTCCTATCGTCAGCACACCCACGCTTGACGCGATCAGGCGGTGCCCATGCTCGTAAAAAATGCCGCCCACCATGCTGGAGAGCGGGAACGAGAACATGAAATACCCGTAGCTGTTTGGCCAATCAGGAACGGAGAGCCCCGAGCCGGTGCTCGTCACCATGCCCCCGGCCGCGATCAGCAGGAGCGTGGCGGCGCAGAGAAACCGGGCATACAGATGAAGCCAGGTCATGGGACAACCGCAGGGGATGAGGCCCCCTGTGCCGCGTGCCTCGGTGGTGCGACGTGTTCAAGTTGCCGGGTCCGGCTGCCAGTGGCAGCCGGACCCGGCTTGGTGCTCTTGGACCCTCGCCCTACTGTGCGAATGTGAACGACACGTCGGCGGTCTGACCCGTGGCGACGGTGACGTTCTGCGTCTGGGTGCCCAGCGACTCGTGCCAGGCTTCGATGACATAGTCCCCGGGAGGCAGCGCGTTGAGGTCGAACATCCCGTCTGTGCCGGTGATGGCGAAATAAGGGTGATCGAGCACGCCGATGTACGCGTTCATCCAGCCATGGACGTCGCACTTGAATGGCACCATGACCTCGGCCGTGTCGAAGGTCCGCTCGAACGTCATGCCCTGGATCGGCTGACCCATGTTGAACTCGTCGTTCGCGCTCGGGCTCGCATGAATGTTGTGGAGCGTCGGGTCGCTGTTGGTGATGGTGAGCGTCTGTCCGACCCGGATCCCCATCACGTGCGGTGTGTACCGACAGCCCTGCTGGTTCAGTTCCACGTTCCCGCTGGCGGGGGGGAAACGCTGCCCCTCGAGCCCTTCCTTTACGTACACGAACACGTTGCCGAGATGGCCGTCGCTGCCAACGAAGGTGTCCGACGTCTTGTTCGTCGCCGACATCGCGCAGACCGGGTCCGAGTTCATCATCAGCTCTTCGCCCGCCGGCAACTCGCCGTCGAACATGACCATGCCGGAAACGTTGCCGGCCGTTGCGGGGTCGAACGCCGGGGCCGCGGGAGCCGCGGCCGGCGCGTCGCCACCGCCCTCCCCACCGCCGCCGCACGCCACTGTCGTCGCCAGTGCGAGTATGGAAAGGGCCGTCCACAGATTTCGCTGTTGCATTGAGATTCTCCTGCGCGCTTGTTCGAATTACGGGTTGAGGTTATCGAGTGAACGGGTCGAGCCGATGGTTCGCCCGACCCTGAGGTGTGTAAAAAACCCAACTAATCCAGCCCTATTTAATTATCACAGGGGCACCGGTGTGTAAACCGCCCCCGCGACCGAGATCACGACGCGACCCGGAGCTTGCGCATGATCCGATCCTCGATCCAGTGGGCGTCCCACCACTCCATCGGCGTGATGGGCCAGCCTTGCAGCAGGATCGCGAAGTGCAGGTGGTCGCCTCCGGCGAGCCCGGTCCTCCCGCTCAGGCCGAGCTGGTCCTCGATGGTCACCGTATCGCCGACGCTGATCGTAATGGACGAGAGATGCGCGTACAGCGATTGGAGGCCCATGCCGTGGGCGACGATCAC
>CALBET010001130.1 GCA_937888665.1 uncultured Acidobacteriota bacterium | reverse complement strand
CGAAGATCGGCCTGGCGGACAAATCAGAGAGCGCTCCCCGCCAAATAATGAGTTCCGTAATTCGCCGTCCCTAGAGGTCACTGGTTTTAAACGGGCAATCTGGTGGAGGCGGACCTGGCTTACCGGAGCTCACGCTCAAGCTCGGCGATGAACCGGTCTACCTTCGGCGCCAGATGCCGCCTCGATGGAAAGACGGCGTAGAGACCGAAAGTCGCACCGTGCCAATTCGGCAAGACCCGGACGAGTTGTCCGGAACGTAGCGCGTCGCGGGCCACCAGACCCGGCACAAGGGCGACCCCTGCACCGCGAACCGCAAGGCCCAGCAGTGCGGGCGCGGAGTCCACGCGAGCACGGGCGGTGACTTCGAGTTCGAATCGACGGCCTTCGGGACCGAAGAGCTCCCGGGGCGCGGGCATACGCCGATGCAGGACCCAGGGCAGGGTGTGGAGCTCCTCCGGCCTGTCCACCTCGCGCAGCCGAGCGGCGAGCCCTGGTGAGGCAACGACCAGATCGACATCCTCGCCCAGCTTGCGCGCGACCAGACTCGAGTCCGGCAGGGGCCCCGTACGAACGGCGAGGTCCACGTTCTGGGCGATCAGGTCCACGATTTGATCGGTCGAATGTACGTCGACCGTGGCACGGGGATAGCGCTCCACGAACGCGGCCACGGCTGGCGCGACCAGTGAGTGCTCCGCCAGCGTCGTCGTGGTCACGGTCAGCGTCCCCGTTGGCTCCTGCATGGTCGCCGTGACCTCCTCGAGGCCGTCGGTCCATGCGCTCGCAAGACGCCGCGCGTACGGGAGAAGGCGAACCCCGGCGCCCGTGAGCCGCAGTTTCCTGGTGGTTCGTTCGATGAGCCGCGCACCGCACATCTCCTCCAACTGGCGCAGATGAGTGCTGACGACGCTCTTCGACAGGTTCATCGCCCGCGCAGCGCCGCTGATCGAGCCCTGTTCCACGATGGCGAGGAAGACGATGGCACGCGGCATGTGCCAGGCGAAGGGGACCGTTTCGGCAGGCACAGCGCAGACTTTATCGTTCTCCATCATCGAACGCACCATAGGCTGACGTCCGTCTAGTCTTCAATGACCGAACGAATATTATAGCCGTCGGGGACGACGCAAGTGCGGTGGACACATTCGGCTACATCCGCCACATTCTGGGAGCTCTTATGGCGTCAACTGATCCACAGGAGAACAACACATGACGATCGCAGTTACCGCAGTAACAGGAAAGCTCGGGGGAGAGGTCGTCCGGACGCTCCTCGCGATGCCGGCCGTCGATTCGGTCGTTGGCCTCGCGCGGACCCCCGCGAAAGCTCAGGGCCTGGGCATCGAGGTGCGGCCGGGGGATTACGACCAGCGGGGCCAGCTGACAACCTCGCTGGCCGGCGTTGATGCGCTGCTCCTCGTCTCC
>CALBET010001129.1 GCA_937888665.1 uncultured Acidobacteriota bacterium | reverse complement strand
GTGGAGTTGGCCGTCGGCCAGTCGACACAGGTGCTGGCGTTGGTGTTCGGCGCGCCGGCCTCGGAACGGACCGAGGCAGCGTTTGGGCTCAGTGGGGACGATCTCGTGACCTGGGGGGCCGTGAAGCCGTTTGATGCACTGCGTGCCCCACGACCGACCGACCGGGGAGTTCTTGCCTGGGCTGCCACAGTCTCGTGCGAGGCCGCGACAGATGGCTGGGCGCCGGGCGCGTACAAGTTGTGGCTGGGTCTGGGTGATACGGCTGGGGAGAAGGGCGAGCTAATCGTCTGGCTAGACGTTCTTGGCGGCCTAGACATCTTCGGCATTACGGCGAACTTCAGGACGCCTGGGTACGAGCTTTCCGGAGAGGGCAAGTGCAATGCTGGGGACGACGAGACGGCGACGCCTACGTCTACCTCGGAATCCGGCTCCGATAGTTCCTCGATGGGGCCCGCAGCACCCGCAGGTCCCACGGAGAGGAGTGGCAGGAACAGCGGCTACGACATCAATGTCTCTGGCAGCTCGGGCGACACACCCGTCACTGAGAACGACTGTTACGGGGAGGATGCGCCACTGAACGACTGCCCGGACACCGTCGACATCGTCCACATGGCGTGGGAGATGGACAGCGATCAGCCGAACCTGCTGAAGGTCGCGGTGACATCTGCTGGTCCATTCGCGGGAGCCGATACCACCACTCTGAGTGTGACCGTCTGGGGCGGTGACACGAACACCTTCGGCGTGCAGGCGAACCTCAGGGACTATGAGGTGAGCTGTAACTATCCGGGGCAGCCGGACAGTCCGCTGCCCGGCGAAACGTGCGAGGTCAACGCGTCCGGTCAAGTCGAAGTTGTCCTGGATGTCAGCGGTACCGTCGGTGGATTCCGCCTCTCTGCGCGCTCGTCCCAGTATGGTGACGACGGCCGGAAGGAAGACAAGGTCTACCTGATTGGAATCGAACGCCCGTAGCGGGGAACAGGTGCCCGACGGCGGCGCGACAAGTGGCATTGAGGTGCTGATCAGACTGCTCGCGGAGGTGGTTTGGATGCGGCCCGCGTCAATTGGCGAGGTAGCGGGCCCGCTGGCCGACACACGTGGCAGGGCTTGAGGTAGGCTCGCTCACATCGCGTACAGGGACGATGTCGCAGGCTCCGTGATGACGACGTGTAGGCAATCGATGGAGGCGAACGTGACTCGACTGGTGGTGTATGGGCGTTCGTCGTTCTGTCCGGACATGATGCGCTGGCAGCAGTGGCTGAAGCGGAACTCCGTGGAGCACGAGGAGTTCGACATCGACACGGACCAGGAGGCGCTGGCGAAGGTGGTTGGGTGGACCGGCCATATGTCGGTGCCGACGCTGGTGATCGCGCCGGACGATGGGTTTGACCCGATCGAGGAGCCGGCGCCGTTGCCGGAGGGTCGCGGTCCGCGGGCGGTGGACCGGGGGACGATGCTGACGGAGCCGAATCCAGGGCAGGTGGAAGAGTTCCTCGAGCGGAACGGGATCGCGTACAGCGAGATTCCGGGCGGCGGCGGCGGGCTGATGGGAAAGCTGTTCGGCTAGGCCCCTACTGCGATGCGAGGGGCGGCCAGCGGTCCGCCCACGGAGCGGCGGCTTCGAGTTGCGCGGCGAGCGCGAGTAGCTGGCGATCGGAGCCGATGCGACCGACGAACTGGACGCCGAGCGGCAGTCCGTCGTCGGTCATCGCTATTGGGAGCGCGAGGCATGGGTAGCCGATGTGAAC
>CALBET010001128.1 GCA_937888665.1 uncultured Acidobacteriota bacterium | reverse complement strand
AGAAAGGCCGACGCGCTACCAGGAAACGGAAGTGACCACACGCAGGTATGGAGAGGAGATCATGAGGACGCTGGACATGTTCTGCGGCGCTGGCGGCAGTAGTTGGGGTGCCCGCGAGGCCGGCGCGACGATCGTGGCCGGCATCGACCTCTGGCCGGTTGCGACACGTCTGTACCAACACAACTTCCCGGAGGCGACGGCCATCAACTCCCGGCTCGAGGACCTCGATCCCTATGCGTTTTTGGAGCAGTACGGACCCATCGACTTGCTGCTGGCTTCGCCTGAGTGCACGAATCACTCGGTGGCCAAGGGGGCCAAGGAGCGGTGCGAGACCAGCAAGGCCACGGCGTTCGAGGTAACTAGGTGGGCGAACGTCCTGAAGCCAAGCGCCATCGTTGTCGAGAACGTGGTGAGCATGCAGAAGTGGCACCGGCACGAAGAGTTCCTGGCTGAGCTCGAAGAGGAGTATGTCGTCCGGGCCGAAAAGCTGACCGCATCCGACTTTGGGGTCCCGCAGTCGCGCCGGCGTCTCTTTCTGATCTGCGTGCGTAAGGACCTAGTGGAGGCTGAAGCGACGCTCCCGCAGTTCCATCCTCCGAGCGGCAGCACTACGACTGTGGCCGACGACGTTCTGATCCATGATGCCGGATGGCGTTTTTCGCCGCTTTATAAAGAGGGCCGCGCGAAGAGCACGCTTGAACGGGCAGAGCGAGCGATCACTGAACTTGGGCGCGGTGTGCCGTTTCTCATCGTCTACTACGGGAGTGACGCTGCTGGGGGGTGGCAATCACTCGACCGACCACTAAGGACAGTGACAACGCTCGATCGGTTTGCTTATGTGGAGTGGCAGGGTGGGCATCCGATGATGCGGATGCTGCAACCCCGAGAGTTGGCTCGCGCGATGGGCGTCGGCGACTCCTTCATCCTGTTCCCGCCCGTCGTGAGTGGAACTCGCCGTGTTACACGCCGACAGGCAATCAAGGCCATGGGGAACGGAGTTTGTGCTCCGGTTATGAGCTACATCACGTCTTTGGTCAGCGAGCAGCTACGAGCGTTGTCTGACGACGACGGACCGGCAGAGGAGAGCGATAAGTCAGCCGCTGACCTGGACCGTGTAGCGTAGGAGTCATACATCTACTTCAGTCAACTTCACGCCTGCGCTTTGCTTCGACGCCACGGCTGCCACGGCTGCCACCGCTGCCACAATGCACGCCTCGTACGAGGTGACCCTGGCGGCAGCAGAGCATTCAACCTCAATGAAGCGGCCGGTAAGCAACACACTTCGGGCCGCCAGCACGAGTCTCCAGAGTGCGTACACGCCGCGGGTCCATTGGGCACGTCCAGCCACGGTCTGCGCGCGCGGTTTCTTCAACTTGAGGGCGATGCGCTCGTTCGATACCGTTGATTGGCGTTCTCCGAGTTGGTCAAGAACGCCTACCATGCTGTGCTCTCCTCCGCGCCCGTTGCGAATGACGAACGCCTGCGAGAGAGTGCACGACCGCCAACCTGCGAAGCAGCATCGACCGCGCCTCGTCTCGAGACTCGCGGTCAGCGGCACCGAAGGGGAGACGACGATGAAACCCGACAAGGCCGGAATGACTTCTATTGAAATCGATGACGGACTCGCAGCATTGGTAGCGTGGCGCGAAGCAGGCTTCCCCCAAAGCGACCCCCGACGTAGCCTCTTCAAGGGCGCGGACCTGACCGGGATTTCGTTGAGGTATGCGGACTTCTCGGGCGCTGACCTTGAAGGGGTCAATCTCAAGCGCGCTGACATGCGGGGGGCGAAGTTCTGGGCCTCGAACTTGAAGGGCGCGACGCT
>CALBET010001127.1 GCA_937888665.1 uncultured Acidobacteriota bacterium | reverse complement strand
CGCCCCGCTGATTGCCGCGTTCCTCGATCATCTCCAAGCAGAACGCAACAACAGCGTTCGCACGCGCAACATCCGGCTGGCCGCGATTCGCTCGTTCTACAGCTACGCCGCGCTGCAGCACCCCGAGCACGCGGAATCCATCCGCCGCGTCCTGTCCATTCCGCCCAAACGGTTCGAACGCAACCTGGTCACGTACCTCACCGAAGTCGAGGTCGACGCGCTCCTGAACGCCTGTGACCGCGCGACTTGGACAGGAAGACGCGATTACGTCCTCCTCATCCTGGCCATCCAGACAGGCCTGCGAATATCCGAAATGACGGGCCTCAACTGCGGCGACCTGAGGCTGGGCAGCCCCGGCGCCCACGTCCACTGCTTGGGCAAGGGCCGCAAGGAGCGGATCACGCCACTCCTGCCCTCAACCATCGCCGTGCTTGAAGTGTGGTGCGACGAACGACAAGGAGGCCCGTTGGACCCTCTGTTCCCGACGAGCACGGGCAGACCGCTCAGTCGTGACGCAGTCGAACGGCGCATCAGCCTCTATGTCTCCAAGGCCACCGTCGAATGCCAGTCGCTCAAGCCCAAGCGAGTGAGCGCACACACCTTTCGACACACCGCCGCCATGCGACTGCTGCTCTCAGGGGTCGACATCACCGTGATCGCGTTATGGCTTGGTCACGAGCAAGTTTCGACAACGCAAATCTATTTGGTCTGTCAGAAATTGCATCAGATGGGCGAACCGAATGCGTCACTGCGGCAGTTGGGGGCCTGACCGTGTCATCGAATCAGTCACGTTTTGGGGCTTTGGGCGTGTCCAGGTCGTTGATGGATCCCGTCTAGTGCAGGATATGCCCATCAACTGAAGGTAGGGGTCGCATTGCGGCAGGTCGGTTTGGTGGGCGCGGCGAGCAGCGAACTGGTTGATGGCGTGCGTCAGTTGCGGCCGGAGGACGCGATGGTCGAGGCGATGTTGCGGGGCTGGCGGGCGCAACAGACCGCCCGCGGCTTGCGGGTGGACACGATCGACTACCGGGAGCGGTTGGTGCGCCGGTTCGGGGTGTTCACCAACGAGTTCCCGTGGCAGTGGGGACCTGGACAGGTGGATGAGTGGACGCTGACGCTGACGTCGGAGAACCACTTGACGATGGCAACGATTCGTGGCTATCAGACCGACCTTCGCCTGTTCAGCGAGTACCTGACTGATACTCGCTACGGCTGGGGGCCGGCGTGTGAGGAGGCGTTTGGTGAGTTCCCGGTGCCGATCTGCCACGAGTGGAACACGATCGCGCACCTAAACGACTACGAGGGCAGCCCTGAGGCCAGGCCGCTCTCGCGTGAGGAACTGCAACGGTTTCTGGACTACGCCGACGAGCAGGTCGAGCGGGCCGCGCGCAGCCACCGCAAGGGCGCGTTGGCCGCCTACCGGGACGCCACCATGTTTAAGGTGATCTACGGCTGGGGGTTGCGTCGCACCGAGACCGCCAAGCTCGATCTGGCCGATTGGGGCCGCAACCCGGCCGCGGCAGAGTTCGGCCGGTTCGGGATGTTGCATGTCCGCTACGGGAAGGCGGTGCGGGGCCAGCCGCCGAGGCGGCGCAACGTGGCCTCGGTGATGGGCTGGGCTGTGGAGGCGGTCGCGGACTACGTGGAGAACATCCGGCCCCGGTTCGGGGCTGTTGATCATCCGGCGTTGTGGGTGACCGAGCGGGGTGGGCGGATCAAGCCGGCCGAGATCAACGCCCGCTTCGTCAGCTACCGTGAGGCGCTCGGGCTGCCCCGCGCGCTCTCGCCGCATTCGCTTCGCCATTCCTATGTCACCCACTTGACTGAGGATGGTGCCGATCGCCGGTTCATTCAGGAGCAGGTTGGGCATCGCTGCGACACCTCGACCGCGATCTACACCCACGTCAGTTCCGATTTCATGAACACCTCGCTGCGCAAGGCGATCGGCCCGGCGCTCGATGAGGCACCAGGCCAGCAACGATAAGGAGATCTGATGGCCCGCAAACTGGACTACCGATGGCACCTGCGACAGGTGATGGCCGAGCGCGGCATGTTCGCCACCACCGACCTGATCGACCCGTTGGCTGCCCGCGGGATCCGGCTGTCTTCTAGCCAAGTCTACCGGCTGGTCGTCGAACGCCCAGAACGGCTCAGCCTGAAAATCCTGATGGCACTGTTGGACATCTTGGACGCCTCGATGGGCGAGCTGATCGAACCAGTCGCTGCCGGTGGGCATGCGCGCAAGCGCGCAGCGGCCAGCGGAACGGACGCCAGTATCGGAGAGCTGCGTCCTAGACGCGCCCGGATCATCCCCGCCGGCAAGTAGCGCCGGTGGCGGCGCGGATACCTGCGGTGCACACCGATCCGCTGAGTGAAGTCATCGACATGGTCGCCTGCCTCGAACCGGGCCTAGACCGGGCGCGCATCAGTGAGGTGGTGACCGGCATGGCCGGGGGTCGGGCCAAACGCCGCCGGTTCGCCCAAGGGCTACTGGCCCGGCCGGGGATTCTCACCGATGGACGCTCACCGGCACCTGAGGTGATCGGGAAGTTGTTGACCGCGCTGCGCGAGGCCGGCGCGGTGAATGTCTCAGCGCCGGTTTGCACCGAATGCGGCAGGGAGATGCGTGCCTTCCAACGCCGCGGGCAGGACTGGTACTGCGGGGTACACGGCCCAAAGACCGCGGCGTGCGCCGTTTGTGGGAACGTGCGGGCGATCGCCCAACGAGACCGCCAGCACCAGCCCAGGTGCTGGCAACACCCGCTGAGCGACGAGCCAGATCCCACCGGGGTGCTCATCGATCTGGTCACCAGCATCGACCCGGCATTGGACGCACAGTTCGTGAGAGCGGCGATCGAAGTCGCGGCGCCACAGCTAGGGCAGCGGCGCCGCTTAGCCTGGGCGCTGCAAGACCGACCGGAGCTGCTCACCGGGGCCGGGGCCCAGGCACCTGTTCCGACGGTACTGCGGCTGATCGACGCGCTCGCCGAGCGCGGGTCCGGGCGCATCGTCTGCCCGCCATGTCCGGGCTGCGGGCGTGTCATCGCGCTGGTCAAACCCCGCGACGGGGTGCGGCTGTGTCGAAACTGCGTGGCCAAGTCCCGAGCCGAAACCTGCTCACGGTGCGGGGCGCACCGCGAGCCAGCTACCCGCGACGAACAGGGAAAGGCGTTGTGTCCCAGGTGTTTGATCACCGACCCGGCCAACCTCGAAGAGTGCGTGGGCTGTCGTCGCAGTCGCCCGGTCAGCGCCCGAACTGCAGCCGGCCCGCTGTGTGGGTCGTGTCGGCCGATCGCGACCTTGACCTGTTCGATCTGCGGCCGCTCGGCTCCCGGCTCGATCTCCCGGCTCACCGGTCAAGCCTGCTGCCACGCCTGCTCTCAGCGGCGAGCGCGTTGCAGTGGCTGCGGCAAGGTCAAAGTGGTTCGCGGTGGAACCCGCGACCAGCCATTGTGCGGCACCTGCACTCGCCCTGACGTCCACTGGCACGCTTGTCCTGGCTGCGCCGAACCCACCCAGCACCGCTTGCGCCGCTGTGCCCGCTGCACCCTCCAACGACGACTCAACGAAATGCTGCGTGATGACGCCGGAGGAGTCCACCCGCAACTGCAGGCCCTGCACGACAACCTCGCTGGCCACGACCGGCCCGAGACCGTGCTGGCCTGGCTGAACAATCACCACACCTCGCAGATCCTCGGCGAACTCGCGACCGCACAACGCGCACTGACCCACGATGGGCTTGACGAGCTGCCCGACAGCAAACCGTTGCGGCACCTGCGTGCCGTGCTGGTGGCCACCGGTGCGCTGCCGGCCCGTGACGAACACCTGATCCGACTCGAGCACTGGATTACCGCCACGCTCGCGGGCCGCGCCGACCTAGAACAGCGAGCCCTGCTTCACCGCTACGCCCGCTGGCATGCGCTGCATCGGCTACGGCGCCGCAACAATGGCGAGCATGCCACCGATGGGCAACGCGTCGCCGTCCAGGGCAACATCAGGGCCGCGATCACCCTGCTCGACTGGCTCTTTGCCCGTGGCCTTGACCTGGCCAGCGCCGGGCAAGGTGACCTCGAACAGTGGCTGACCAGCACACACGCCACCGCCCGCATCGGCGCGGGTAATTTCGTGCGCTGGGCCAGACGAAACAAGATCACCACCCTGGACTTCGCCGCCACCAAATGGGACGGGCCACGGCGTGTCATCGACAGCGAAGCCCGATGGGTTGACGCCCGCCGACTACTACACGATGACAGCATCAAAGCCGAGGATCGCGTCGCGGGCCTGCTCGTGCTGCTGTACGCCCAAACGACCACCGCAATCAGCCGGCTCACCCTCGACCACGTTCTCGCTGACGAACACCAGGTACGGCTGCAGCTCGGCCGTGAACCGATCGTGTTACCCGAACCCCTCGACACCCTGGTCCGCGGGCTCGTCGCTTCCCGGCACGGACACGCCACACTCGGTGACCAGGGCACCTCACGCTGGTTGTTCCCAGGCGGACAACCCGGCCAGCCGATCAGCGCCGACCGGCTCGGCGAACGGCTCCACCAACTCGGCCTGCGGCCCGGCCAAGCCCGCTCCACGGCCCTGTTCGGCCTCGCCTCCGAACTTCCCGCAGCCCTGCTCTCTCGACTACTCGGAATCAACATCAACGTCGCCGTCACCTGGCAACGCGCCGCCGCCGGAGACTGGACCAACTACGCCGCCGACTACAGCCGCCGCGGCAACCCCAAGACCGTCACCAAACCCGCACACGACGATCACTCCTGAAAGCTATTCCGAGAGTTCCAATATCTGACTCCGCCAGAACACACCTCCCCGGACTTCATGGCCGGCTACGGCGACCTCACCGCTGCCAGCGCCGGCCTGCTGCCGCCGGCGGGGTTCGCATGAGGCGCGACCCGGCCACCGGCGCACCGGACCTGTTCGCCGTGGCCCGCGACTGGCTGCACGCCTACCTGCCGACCGTGCGCGGGCTGTCGGGCAACACCATCGCGGCGTACCGCATCTCCCTGGAGTGCTTCCTGGGCTACCTCGCCGACATCGAGCACGTCGACCGCGACCAGGTGGGGTTCGAGCATCTCGACCGGGCCCGCCTGAAGGCGTGGCTCGCCTGGATGCGCACCGTGCAGCACTACGCCCCGCGCACCGTCACGCTGCGCCTGACCGCGATCCGCGCGTTCCTGGCCTACGCCGCCGCCGAGGACATCGCCATCGTGACGCTGAACCAGCAGGCCCGCACCCTGCACGTCCCGGCCAGTCCGCGCGCGCCGATCCGCTACCTGGACCACGACCAGACCCGGGCGCTGCTGGCCGCGCACACGGGCGTCACCGCGAAGTCGCGGCGCAACCGGATGCTGCTGATCCTGCTCTATGAAACCGCGGCCAGGGTCAGCGAGATCACCGGACTGCGACTGCACGAGGTGTCCCTGGCCGCACCGGGGCACGTCACGGTGACCGGCAAGGGCAGCAAGACCCGCACCGTGCCGATCAGCAGCGCCACGATCGAGCACCTGGGCGTCTACCTGGAGGAGTTCCACCCCGGCCGGGCACGGCTGCCAGGTGACCGCCCGCTGTTCTACAGCTATCACCGCGGCCAACCCAGCGAGCTGTCGACCGACACCGTCACCGCGGTGCTCAAGACCGCAGCCGACACCGCCCGCGTCGACTGCCCATCGATGCCCGAGCGAATCCACTGCCACCTGCTGCGCAAGACCAAGGCCATGGACCTCTACCAGCAAGGGATCCCGCTGCCGATCATCATGCGGCTGCTCGGTCACGAGAACACCTCCACGACCGCGGCGTTCTACGCGTTCGCGACCCTGGACATGATGCGCGAAGCGATCAACGCCGCGACTCCCGCCATCACCACCGGCCCCGGCACGGCGCTCACCCAGCAGGCACTCAAGGCCCTTCACGACCTGAGATAACCCCGAACGTT
>CALBET010001126.1 GCA_937888665.1 uncultured Acidobacteriota bacterium | reverse complement strand
CCGGTGCCCGTGCAGATCGTCTTCAAGCACCCGACGCTCGAGGCAATGGCCAAATCGCTGCTCGACATGCCCGAAGGACCACGCATTCGTCGTATTGCCAATGTGCTCGCGAGGGTGCGGAAGATGACGGTGGCCGCAGGCAACGAGGAAAGCCCCCGGCCATGAGGGTCTTGGCGGTCACCCAGCCCGGCGCGGGTCACTTCTATCCGATGATCCCCACCCTGCGATGTTTGGTGGAGGCCGGGCACGATGTCCACGTGGTGTCCGCTCCCCGTTTTGTTGCGCGCATCGAGGAAACGGGATTCGAGGCCGTCGGCGCCGGCCTTGACTTTCTCGAATCCGAGGTTCGCACGTCGTTTCCGCAGACCCGCGGCCTCGCCCCACAAGAGCTTGGGATTTGGTACTTGAACGAGCTCTTTGCTGACCTGACGGTGCACGCGATGGTGCCCGACCTGCTCGCGCTCGCGGAAGAGCATCAACCGGACCTGCTGTTGCGAAACGACTACGAGTTCGCGACCTGTATCGTGAGTGAGCGAATCGGGATTCCTCACGCCACCATCGGCTGCGCGTTCATTGAGAGCGGGCAGCCAATGCACCGGCACATCAGTGAACCCCTCGCCTTCGCCCGTAGCGCCTGGGGGCTGGCCCCGTATCCCACGTTGTCGATGCTGGACCCGCACCTGTATCTGACCCAGGCGCCACTCGAATGGCATGACCACGTGCCAACCACCGCCCGCGCGATTCGCCCGGACGGCGTCACCCGGAGCGGCGCCAATCCATTGCTCGATATGGCCGACTACCGGCCGGATCGACCGACGGTCTACGCCTCCTTCGGCACCGTCCACAACACTACCGACGCGCTGTTCCCGACCCTCCTCGAAGGCCTGTCTGACGAGCCGTTGAATCTGGTCATCACGGTCGGCCGAAACCTCGACCCGACCACCTGGGGAGCCCCGCCATCGAATGTGATCATCCGACGTTTCATCCCACAGGACCTGTTGCTGCCGCACTGCGATCTGTTCATCAACAACGGCTCATTTTTTACGATCATCGGCGCCCTACTCAACGCGGTGCCGGTCCTGTTGTGTCCGCTCTGCGGAGACCAGCCAGCTGGCTCGGCCAGATTTACTGGCCTCGGGTTCGGGCGAATGCTGCGACAGCCGGGACGACCAGTGCCACCACTGACGGATGACATTCCTGTGTTTTCGCCCCTGACTGTACGAGACAGCTGCCGTAGGATCTTGCGAGATGCGAGCTGTGCGCAGCGCGTCCGCGAGGGCCGCGACGCATTGCGAGAATTGCCCCCGCCATCGATCGCGGTCGAATGGCTCGAAGCGTTGGCTGGAGCCTCGCGATGAGCATGGACGACATTGCCCGGGCCGCTGGCCTGCACTCGTCCGCGCAGGCTCAGTTGCTCGCCGAGCTGCTGGCCGAGGAGGGCCTCCAACCGGCGGACGAGAACCCCTTCGCACGCGACCCATCGGGCCCCCGCGAGCTGTCCTACAATCAGCTCCGGTTGTGGTTCTTAGAACAGTTATCCCCCGGGCAACCGATCTACAACGTCCCGGCCGCGGTCACGCTACCGGCCCCCGTCGACATCGCGGTGCTCGAGCGCGCCGCCCGTGAGCTCCACCGTCGGCACGACATCTTGCGGACCAACATCGTGTCCTTCGATGGCGTTCCGGCAGCGCGCATCCGTCGGGCCGGCTCGTTCCGGCTCGATGTCGTGGACCTGCGCGCCCTGCCGAACGCAACTCAGGTCGCTCATGCCCGACGGCTGGTGGACCATCACAGCTCCCGGCCCTTCGACCTGGCTCGAGACCCGCTGGTGCGAATCTGCCTGTACTGCATCGACGCGGGGTACTGGGTGCTGTCGATCAACATGCACCACGTCGTCACCGACGCGTGGTCAATGCGCATACTCGTACACGAGCTGCAGGCCCTGTGCGCCGCCGGTGCGCCGCCCGAGGCGATTACGCAGACACAGCCCGTGGTGCAGTATTCGGACTACGCAGCCTGGCAACGGCGCACGCAGACGGCCGAGGCCCTCGCGTCCGACCTCGCGTGGTGGGGGCAGGAGCTCGCCGGCTCGGTCGCGACCGAGCTGCCAGCCGATCGCCCGCCGCCCGAGCGACCCACGCGACAGGGCGCCAAGGCGACCCTGCCATTTTCGGCCGGACTGAGCGAGCGGGTCCGCGCGCTTGGGCGCGGCCACGACGCCACCACGTTCATGGTGCTCGTCGCCGGCTTCGTGACACTCCTCGGGCGTCTCACCGAGCGCCACGACATTACGATCGGCACGGTCGTGCCAGGGCGCGATCACCCGGCACTCCAGCACGCCCTTGGCTTTTTTTCAAACACGATCGTGTTGCGAGCCAGACTTGAGGCAGATCCGACGGTCGCCGAACTCGTGGAGGACGTCCGGCGGCGCATTCTGGCCGCCAGGGCCCATGAGCACGTGCCGTTCAACCTTGTGGTCGAGCGACTCGCGCCGGATCGCGGTTCGGGCGACCAACCGTTGTTTCGGATCGCCTTCCTCGCGTCCAGAGACGCTCCAGACGGCGATTTCGGCCGTTGGCCGGTGCACGCTGGCCGGTCGCGCTTCGACCTGACGGTGCAGGCCATCGAGGGCGACGCGCAGATCTCCCTGGATGCGGAATACGACCTCGAACGATTCGACGCCACCCACGTTGAGGGTCTGTTGCGCCAGTTCCGG
>CALBET010001125.1 GCA_937888665.1 uncultured Acidobacteriota bacterium | reverse complement strand
GCCGCACTGATCGAGCTGCGCTGCGACGCCTCCGGCTTCGCGGCTACCGGAATCGCCGGTCGAAGGAACCTAGACGGTGGCGCGTACCCGCTGCCAGTCGTCGTCGAGCAGCGACCACAGGAGGTGGTCGCGCACCACGCCGCCCGTGCACTCGAAGCAGCGGCGCAACCGTCCTTCCTGCTCGAACCCCAGCTTGCGCAGGGCGGCGTTGCCACGGTCGTTCTCGGCGGCGGCGCGGGCCTCGATACGGGCGGCGCCGAGCGTGTCGAACGCGAAGTCGGCGACCAGCCGCGCGCTCTGGCCAAAGAGCCCGGGGCCCCAGAACGAGTGCGCGAGCGCGAACCCCCATTCAGCGGTCCGGAACGTCGGCTCGAGTGGCCAGATCTGGAATAGCCCCACCGGTTCGGTGCCTCCGTTCGGCACGACGCCGAAACCGAGGTACCGACCGGCCTCGCGGGCGCGGTGGGTCCAGCCGATGAAACTGCTGGCTTCGTCGAGCGTGGCGGGTCCCGGCGAGAGGTATCGCTCGACCGCCGGGGAGCGGAGCACACGGACAAGCGCGGCGGCGTCCGACGGCCGCAGTTCCCGCAGAGTCAGCGCGCGCGAACCGAGTTCCGGCAACTCCGCCCACCAGTCGGCGCGCGGCTGACCCGCGAACTTCGTCAGGTCGTCGTGGCGGGCCTTTGGTGTCATGAGCGGCACCAACCGCGCGGTGGGAGTGGCCGACAGTGTCGGACGGACCTGTGCAGCATGCCGCGTGTGGCCCAGCAAATCGGACGGAGCGGTTGGCTGCACCGCGCGGATCGACCTCCTTCCGGTCTCGGCACGTGTCGAGAGCATGACCATAGCCCCAGTTCCGGTGTCGATGTCTGTGCGGGTGTCACTTGCCGCGTGTCTTGTCGCGCTTGCCGCGCGACGTGTCTGACGGCTCATCGACGGGGTCCGCGCTTGCTTCTGCCCGACTGTCGGCGCGTCGTCGATCGGTCCGACGATGGGTGTGTTCGTCCTCGGTTGCCAGGGCGTTGTCGAGGTCCAGATCCAGGTCGACACTTAGTCCAGTCAGCATGAACTCGGCAAGGTCGCCCCAGACGAGCCGGTCGCCCCAGACGAGGCGGTCGCCCCAGATGATGCGGTCGCCGTACAGAATCTCGGCCTTCCTCCGCTCGTCCTCTTTCACACCGAGCATCGCATCGCCCCAGACGATCCGATCGCCCCAAATAAGCCGGTCGCCCCAGACCACGCTGTCGTCGAGGCTGTCGCCCCAGACGAGGCTGTCGCCCCAGACGAGCCGGTCGCCCCAGACGAGCCGGTCGCCCCAGACGATGCGCTGGGCCCACGCCTCCTCGTTCCAATAGACGGTGTCGCCCCAGACCAGCCGGTCGCCCCAGACCAGCCGCTGCCCCCACGAGAGGGCGGTGCCCCCGATGAGGTCACCGGCGATGAGGGACCTCTTGAGTCGGTAGCCGCCGACTGGTGCCGTCAGGTCCATGGCGTTGGCCAGCCGTACCGCGCCCACAGCGTTCAACCCCCCGGCGCCTTGACTCATGCTGTCATACAGCCCGAGCGGGATGGCCGTATATTGCAGTATCGCCTTGATGGTGTTGGGGGTCAGTCGCGCGGTGTCGTCGACCAGATTATCGTTCCGCTTCCCGCGGCCGTTCTTGGCCTTCCCGTGCTTATCGATCACGACGGGCTCCGTCACCAGCACGACCTGGTCGCCGATCGGAACATTCGCCGCCGTCACCGCTGGGGTGGTACCGGCCACGGTGGTGAGCGTGAAGCTGGTGAGAGTGTCGTCGTAGGTGTCCGCAATGAGGCGGTCGCCGGCCGCCTCGAGCATTACCGCGATGACGCCGGTGGTCACCCCCGCCGCCATGCTCGTGCCGGTCAGCCGAAGATAGGCCGCCGGAGACTGTCCATTCCAGGCCACATGCAGGTTGGGATTGTCGCGATACAGCTGGCTCGTCATGTGACTGACGCGTCGACGCCCAGTGATGTGTCTCGTTTCGAGGCACAGATTTACGGATGCGTGCAGGTGCGGCGACAGGGTCCCGGTCGGTGCGACCATCGTGATGCCAGAGCTGATCCGGCGCGGCGGCGCGAAGAGATCCGCGTCGCGCCGGTCCCCGCGTCACCGACCCCCGCATCGCCGACCCCCGCGCTACTCGGTGACGGGCGCACGATGCTTCCCGGTATAATTCGTCGATCCCGCTTGGAAGTGACGCGCGCGCCAACAACGGCACGTGTCGTTGAGAGGTCAGCTCACGAGCGCGCTGAAAGGACCAGGTTCTGACTCTGACTCCGACCGCGACCCCAACCCGTACGAAGCATCGGCCTCTCCGGCGCGTTATCCGACTGGCGGCCGTGTCCGTTTCGCTGGTCGCCACCACCGCCTCCGGCGCGATGGCGCAGAGCGGCGCCGGGATGGTTGAATGGCCGTACGTCGGCGCCGACCAGGCCAATACTCGATCGTCGCCAGCCGACAGGGTGACGCTCGCCAATGTCGACCAGCTGGAGCTCGCCTGGACCTGGCGCCCGGAGGAGCGAGCCAGAGAGGAATTCGGTACGGTGCCCGGTAGCTTCACCAGCACGCCGATCATGATCGACGACACGGTGTATGTCAGCACCAACTACAACCGGGTCGCGGCGCTTGACGCCGGCACCGGCGCCGTCCGGTGGGTCTTCGACCCCCGCGCCTACGAGGACGGCATGCCGGCACTGGGCGGCGGATTCCGGCATCGCGGAGTGACCGCGTGGCGCGACGGTGACGACCTGCGGATTTTCGTGGCGAGCCGCTTCCGGCTGTTCTCCGTTGATGCGGAGACCGGTGAGGTCGTCGACTCGTTCGGCGAAGCCGGTGTCGTGGATCTGAGCCGGGATCTCATCTGGTCGATCGACCGCAGCCACTTCGAGTTCAACGCGGCGCCCGTCGTCTACAAGGACTTGATCATCGTCGGGAGCGCGGTGGGCGACCGGGTGATCTATCGCCGGACCCCGCCGGGCGACGTCCGCGCCTACGACGCTCGCGCCGGCGCGCTCGTCTGGAGCTTTCACACCATTCCTCAGGAAGGCGAGTTCGGCAGCCAGACCTGGGAGAACGAGGCGTGGCGGTACACCGGGGCGACGAACGTGTGGGCCGGCATGACCGTCGACGAAGCGAACGAGCTGGTGTTTCTGCCGGTCGGCAACCCGACCAACAGCTACTACGGCGGGCAGCGCCTGGGCGACAACCTGTTCGCCGAGAGCCTGGTCGCGCTCGACGCCAATACAGGTGAACGCGCGTGGCACTTCCAGATCGTGCATCACGGGCTCTGGGACTACGACCTGCCGACTCAGCCGATGCTGATGCCGATCATGGTCGACGGGCGGTCGATCGACGCGGTGGCGCAGCTTACCAAGCAGGGGCTGGCGTTCGTCTTCGACCGGCTGACCGGTGAGCCGGTCTGGCCGATCGAGGAACGTGAGGTGCCCCAGAGTGACGTGCCGGGCGAGCTCGCGTCGGCCACCCAACCGTTTCCAACCCGGCCGCCAGCGCTGCTGCCGACCACCGGCATGACCCTTGATGACGCGTTCGACCTGACGCCCGAGCTGCAATCGGCCGCGCGTGACGCGATGGGCCAGTTCCGGATTGGTCCGCTCTACACGCCACCGAGTCTGGAAGGGTCGCTGGTGCGGCCCGGCGGCGGCGGCGCGGTCAACTGGGGCGGCGGCGCCTACGACGCGGATACCGGGCTGCTCTACGCGAAGGTTTCGAACCAGGCGGCGGTCATGACGTTGGGGAAGTTTGACCCGGCCACCACCACGAATCCGTTTGCCGACGCGACCGAACCTGACTATGTGGGTTACGACACCGCGCCCGGTGGCCGACCGACGTTCGAGGGCAGTTTGCCGCTGAACAAACCACCCTACGCCTATCTTGTCGCCGTCGACCTCAACTCGGGCGAGATCGCCTGGCGCGTCCCCTTCGGCCGCGGCAGCGACCGCCTACGCACGCACGCCGGGCTCACTGGGGTCGATTTGCCGGAACGGCTCGGGACACCCGGCGCGCCAGGGGCGATCGTGACCGACGGCGGACTGGTGTTCGCGGGGGGCGGGGAGGACGCGCTCTATGCCTTCGACAAGCGTACCGGGCGCGAGGTTTGGTCCGGTCCGCTCACGGAACGCTCGACCGCCACGCCGATGACCTACCAGACCAGCGCCGGCCGTCAGTTCGTGCTGATTGCGACCGGCTCGGGCAGCAACCAGGAACTCGTGGCGTTCGCGACGCCGGAGTAGGGACGCGGGCCTTTGGTTTCTCGAACCGGAAGGCCCAGGGCAAGGGCTACCGCGCCAGCACCACCGCGTTCCTCGACGACCGGATGCATCAGGACGCGACGCTCCGCAGCCGGAGATCATCGGACAGGCCGTCAAGAATCTTTCCGAGGAAACCAGGTCACGCCGGCCCGAGATCCCCTGGGGGCAGATCGCCGGTATGCGCGACAAGGTGATTCACGGCGTGAACCTCGAGATCGTGTGGCCGGTGGTTCAGGCCGATGACCGAGCGTTCCCTCCATAGCGCCCCTGACGCCGGCGGTATTCTCCTGTGCGGCCTGACCCCGAGTGGCCGCATCGACGTCCGTCCCGGCTCCCCCGATGAGGGCCCTGGCCTGTCCACTGCGGCGCAACAGCGCGTCATCGACGCGTTCACCGCCGGGCGCGGCCATGGAGTGCTGCACCTGGGCGCGGGAGAACCGGGCACCGACCTTCACCCCACGGTGTCGTACTGGCGTGACATCGGACGGTCCTTCGTGGCCAGGGTCTGCGGTGCGCTGGATCCGACTGATCCGACCTCTCTGATCATCCCCGCCCCCGACCCGGACGAAATCGCGGCGTTTGCCGAAGCGGCCCCTCCGATGGAGGGCGCCGAGCTGCTCACGCCCGCATGGCTCGGCGACCTGTGGTCCGACATCGGCGAGGCCCTGCTCGAGGCGGCGCGGGGCACGGGCGGTGTCCAGGGCTACCTGAAGACGCAGAGTGCCGTCTGGAACGTGGTCGGACGCGTCTGTTTTCATCTGGCCGAGAACAAACGTGACCTCGACTATCCGTTCGCCTTCATGTCGACGTACGTGCAAAAGGTCTCGAAGCAGGCCAGGCCCCAGCACCTGCCGCTCGGGCAGGCGCTCAGGGAGTACGCCGGTGCGAAGAACCGCCAAAAGTTGCTCGCGTTGCTCTCGCCGATCTCGCGCGCGGCCGAGCAGAGCGAGTTCATCCGCGAGCTCGTCGACTGTGGCGACATCTACCACCCGCTGTCCTGGACAGCCCAGGAGGCCCACCGCTTTCTCTGCGAGGTCGCGCTGTACGAGGAGGCGGGGTTGGTCGTGCGCATGCCCGACTGGTGGAGCGCCGCGCGACGTCCCCGCCCCAAGGTGTCGGTTTCGGTGGGGGGCAAGGCGCCATCGACGCTCGGCCTGAGCGCGCTCCTGGACTTCGACGTGACGCTGACCCTCGATGGCAGGCGCTTGTCACCCGAGGAGATCGAGGCGCTGCTGGCTTCCACCGAAGGGCTGGTCCTGATCAAGGGCAAGTGGGTCGAGGTAGACCCGGAGAAGCTGGGCGCGGTGCTCAGTCAGTGGCAAGACGTGCAGCGACGCGCCCGGGCGGGCGGCGTGACCTTCGGCGAGGCGATGCGCATGCTGGCAGGCGCGCGGCTCGACGGCGGCGACGCGGACGCTGTCGCGGACGTCCGGCCGGAGTGGTCCGAGGTTGTTGCGGGAAAATGGCTCTCGTCGCAGCTGAACACGCTCCGCTCACCAGAGCTGCGGGCCGAGGTCGACGCGAACGCCGGGCTGCGGGCCGTGCTGCGCCCCTACCAGAAGCTGGGCGTGCAATGGCTCTGGACGTTGCGCGGCCTGGATCTCGGCGGCTGCCTGGCCGACGACATGGGATTGGGCAAGACCATCCAGGTACTCGGTCTGCTCTCCCTGAGCCGGTGCCACAAGGAGCAAGGCACTGACCTGTTGGTGGTCCCGGCCTCGCTCGTCGACAACTGGCGGCAGGAAGCCGAGCGCTTCGCTCCTCAGCTCGCGGTGTTCATTGCCCATCCGTCGCGCATCGCCTCGTCTGCGCTCAAACGGCTCTCGAAGAAGGAGGTGGATACCCACGACGTTGTGATCACGACCTATGGCACCGCCATGCGGACCGAATGGATGCGGGCGTATGCGTGGCGAAACGTCATCCTGGACGAGGCCCAGGCCATCAAGAATCCTGGCGCCAGGCAGACAAAGGCGGTCAAGGCACTGTCCTCACAGTGGCGGCTGGCCCTGACCGGGACGCCGGTGGAGAATCGGCTCGGCGACCTGTGGTCGATCTTCGACTTTCTGAACCCTGGGCTGCTGGGCTCGGCCCGGACCTTCAGCAGGTTCTGCAAGTCCATGGCGTCTCACACGCACGAGGGCTACGCGCCGCTGCGCAGGCTCGTGCAGCCGTATGTGTTGCGACGGCTCAAGACGGACAAACGGGTCATCGCCGACCTGCCCGACAAGACCGAGGTCACCGCCTATTGCCTGCTGAGCCACCGCCAGGCGGCGCTCTACACACAGTCGGTCGACGACCTGAAGGCGGCCCTCGCTCGGCTCGTCGGCATCGAGCGACGCGGCGTGGTGCTGGCCTTTCTGATGCGCTTCAAGCAGATCTGCAATCACCCGTCCCAGTGGCTCGGCGATGGACAGTATGCGGCCGGCGACAGCGGCAAGCTCACGCGGCTCGGCGAACTCGGCGAGTCGATCGTCTCACGCCAGGACAAGGCGCTGGTGTTCACCCAGTTCCGAGAGATGACGGCGCCGCTCGCGCGGTTTCTGGCCGAGGTCTTTGGTCGCGACGGCCTCGTGTTGCACGGCGGCACGCCGGTCAAGAAGCGGCAGGGTCTGGTCGAGCGCTTTCAGGAGGACGACCGCGTGCCGTTCATGGTGCTGTCGCTCAGGGCGGGGGGCACCGGGCTGAACCTGACCGCCGCGTCGCATGTCATCCACTTCGACCGGTGGTGGAACCCGGCGGTCGAGAACCAGGCCACGGACCGCGCCTTTCGCATCGGCCAACGGAAGAACGTGCTCGTCCACAAGTTCGTCTGCCGAGGCACGGTGGAGGAGCGTATCGACCAGCTCATCGCGAGCAAGCAGCAGCTTTCCGATGAGATCCTGTCCGGCGGTGCCGAGTTGGCCTTGACCGAGATGAGCAACGAAGAGCTGATCTCGATGGTGTCGCTCGACATGCGGAGCGCGGTCGAGCCATAGGGGGTGTGTGAAAACATGGGCTACTACGACTACGGATGGCGACCCTACGTGACGGCGGCGATGCGTCGCCGGGCGGCCACGGCGACGATCGCGAAACTCGAGCGCTCTGGGCGTGTCGTCAGTCCGGTCGTCATCGAAGGCCGCACGATCGCCACGACGTTCTGGGGAGCGGCGTGGTGCAAGAACCTGGAGGCGTATAGCGACTACGCCAATCGTCTGCCTCGCGGTCGCACGTATACGCGCAACGGCTCGGTCATCGATCTGCAGATCGAACGCGGGCGGGTCCAGGCGCTCGTCAGCGGCTCGAGCCTCTACGACGTCGAGATCGACATCAAACCTCTGGCGCGCACGCGGTGGACGAAGATCAAGGCGCGGTGTGCCGGCAAGATCGGCTCAATGGTCGAGCTGCTGCAAGGGACGATCTCGCGCGGTGTGATGGAGATCGTAACTCGCAAGGGCGACGGACTCTTTCCCGCGCCACAGGACATCTCTCTGCGCTGCTCGTGCCCAGACTGGGCGACCATGTGCAAGCACGTGGCCGCGGTGCTCTACGGCGTCGGTGCACGCCTCGACCACGCGCCCGAAATGCTGTTCACGCTGCGGGGCGTCGAGCCCGCCGAGTTGATCGCGGCTGCGGTTACCGATGCCCCCACGATGAGGCAGAGCGGACGACGGCGCCTCTTGAAGACGGATGACGTGTCATCCGTTTTCGGCATCGAGCTGGATGCCGGGCCTGGGTCTCACGGCGACACCGCCGGTCGCCGCGCGCGACGGGCCACGAAGACCACCACCACGAAGGCGACCACGACGAGCGCATCCACCAAGGCGAGGGAGAAGAGGACACCCGTGGCGAGGAGCATCAAGGCCGCCGCCACGAGGGCGCAGGCCAAGTCATCAGGTACCGGGACGGCTGTGGGCGGGAAGTCAGACGGGCACGCGATGCTCGCAACGCTACGGGAAGCAAGGCGGGACCTTACAGAGCGCATCGAACGCATCAGCAGGGCTATTGAGGCCCTTACTGAACGCCCGGAGAGCGGGTCACCGCGCGAGGTGACAGGGAAGCAGCCGACGTCGAAGCGGGCTCGGAAGAATCGGAAGTAGATCTCCGCAGCCGCCCGAAGGGCCATCACACTTCGGATGAAGGGATACTGGGTGAAGAGCAAACAGGCCGATCGGACATGACCTCGCGGCGTCGAGGAGGACTTTCATCCGCCCCAGGATTCGGTGAGCGCGCGCGCTCACCGGCCAGGGGGGAACACGCTGTCTCCATCAGCTTGACAGTGCAGCACTTCAGCCTCGAGATTCAGTGGGGCGGATGAAGCGCCCCGAGTTCTTCGCGATCGACAACCGCTGCCCGCACATGGGTTTTCCGCTGCACCGCGGCGACGTGCACGGCGGGCTGCTGGACTGCCGCTGGCACCACGCGCGCTTCGACAGCACGTGCGGCGGAACCCTGGATCCGTGGGCCGACGACGTCGACCGCTACCGCGTCGTCGTCGAGGACGGCAACGTCTACGTCGACCCCGAGCGGCCGCCGCGTGATCCGCGGGCGCACGGGCTCGAGCAGGGCCGCGTACCGCTTGAGGTCGCGCTCACTGCCGGGGCGCACTTCGGCGGCACACAGAACAACCGCGGGTGGTCGTCGGGCCTCACGATCCTGATTTTCGCGGCGAGAAGGCGGGGCGGGCTGAACGTGAAGTCTGCGAGCCGCTCAAAGCGACCACGAGGACATCGCGCCCGCCGTTCGCGCCCGACGCGGCACCAACAGCGCGACCACTCATGATACGGGGCGCACGGCGTCGCGTGGTCAGCGCCCGGCCGTGGGGGGCGCCGGGGCCTCGGGAGACACAGGCGTGGGGCTGCTCACGCCCAGCGTGCGCATCTGCGCCTCCGCAAACGCGAGCGCCGGCCGTTCGTACACAAGATCCTGGTCGCGAAGGAACTGGAGGGTGTACTCCCCAGGCGGGATCGGGAATAGCTCGTAGGCGCCCTCGAGGGATGTCACGGTCGCGAGTACGACTTCGGACCTGCCATTCATCAGCTTGATGGTCAGGCCGGCCACCGGGCCCGACGGGTCCCGGAACGTGCCACGCAGCCCGGCCGGTAACGGAGCGCGAGGCGGTGGCGGTGCGGCCGGGGCCTCGTTGCGCACCGGCGTCTGTGCCGGTCGGGGCGGAGCCCCCCGATCTGCTACGGGCGACGGGTCCGACTGGGGCTGCCGCGCCGCGTCCGATTCGGGAGGCGGTGACGGGGGCGGCGGAGCGCGGGTCACCGACTCTGCTGGCGACGGGCCGGCTGCGATCGCCGGTGGCGGGGGCTCGGTGGTCGTATCGGCCGCGACCCGGCGTGGCGCCGCTGGCTGGACGGCCTCGACGACGGGTGCCGGGTCTGGGGCGACGGCGACGGTCTCCGGCTGCGCGACCGCAGTCGGCGTGGCCGCACGTGGTGGCACCGCCCACGCGTTGGGCAGGTCTGTCTCGTCGCTGTCCTCGACCGCACCGGAGGCGACGGGCGGTGCGGGGCCCTCGCCACCGGTCAGCATGGCGACGAGTGCGCCGATGGAGAAGGCGGCCGCCATCGCGGGCACCAGTGTCCACAGCGGCCAGTGCGCGGGCCACAAGGCTGCGGCGCTCGTCAAAGCGCTCTGGGACCGGTGTGGCATTGGGCCCTGAGCGGCCGTCACTGTAAGGTTGACCATGGCTCGGCCCTCTAACCTAGACACTGCTGACGACCCGAATCTCGGCTGGGTTCCACCGATCATGACGGAGCCTCGGCTGTCCGCGGCCGGGGGTCGTCCGACTGCTCGGCCTGATGAGACATTCGGTCCAGGATATTACAAGCGAGGACGGTCGCACTCATCTGCCCTCCTGGGCTGCGCGTGCCAAGGCTCTCCCCGATGATCGACTTGTACCGGAAGAAGGCGTTCCTCGCACGGGCCTGCGGTCGGGGATGTGGTCCCGGCGCGGCGCGATGGGCCACCAGTATCCCGGACCCGACACGGCAGGGCGACCACCCCGTAGTGGGCGAGCACGTCGTGGTAGAGCGGGTTGAGCGTCGGGTCGTAGACGTCGAGGGTGAGGACGCCTTCCTGCAGCCCCTGCGCCGTGGTGGCCGGTGTTGCGGCCGGGGGGGGCGGTGGACACCGCCCGGCGTGGTGGCCGGATGTGGCGGCCAGTCCCGCGGCCGGCCGCCCCGCCCACGCACGGGGACAGCCGCCGCCCGCAGATAGCCGCTGGCCGTTTCGCGGCGGACGCCCGTCGCGTCCTCGATGCGTCGCAGCGACCAGCCCAGTCGCCCCAACGCCAGCACTTGCTGTCGTGTGTGTTCGCTCAAGACGTGACTCATCCAGCGTAGGAACCTCGGTTCCCCGCCGGTGTCAACGTCTCAACTCGCTACGCGTGGTGGCCGGTTTTCAGGTGTCGATCGATGGCCGGTTTTGGGTGTCCACCGAGGCCTGAAGGCCAGATTCTGCCTAGAATGCGTACATTCGGGCCCATCCCAGACGGTAAGTCCGATAACCGATCAGAGAATGGCGTGCGCTCCACTTCTAGAACCGTCACAGACATCGAGCTAAACCAGCTCCAGACGCACTTCGCGGCCAACGGCGGTAGCTGCCTTCTGCAGCGTGGTCAGCGTGACGGAGTCGTTCTCTGGATCGAGCAACCGGTCGAGCTGGGAGCGGCTGGTGTGCATCCGCCGCGCCATCTCAGCTTTTGACAAACCGCGATCGGCCATCGCGCCTTCCACCTGACGAGCGATTACGCGCTTGAGCGCGCCGGCGCTCACCTCTTCGAAGGTGCCGTCTTCGCGCAGCCAGCTATCGAACGAACTGCCGATATTTTTCTTCTTCATTGGTCTTCTCCTTTCTTCCGTCTCAGCGCCAAGTCGATGTCCTTCTGTGGCGTCTTCTGGGTCTTCTTGACGAAGCCGTGGAGGAGCACCATGCGACCCTGTGCCACGCAGAAGATCACCCGAGCGATCTTGCCGCCGGTCAACCGGCTGCGCACTTCCCAAAGCCCAGAGCCGAGCGATCGCACAAGCGGCATCCCGAGCGGCCAAGAGAACTCGACGTCCTTGACGTCTTCGCCGATGATCTTGCGATCAGCAGCCGCAAGGCCCTGCACCCACTCGCGAACCGGCTCCCGGCCGCGCTCGCTGCGGTGGAAAAACGCGGGCAGACGTTTCGGCTCCAGGATCACTGATTAACTGTACCTAAATTGGTGCAGTTCGTCGAGGCACCGTCAGGCAGGCATGGTGTCGGTGCACGAATCCCGCTCCTTCGGTGCCCACAGCTGCTTTTCGGCCGTTTGGGACCGCACTTAGCGCACGATCAGGCATGAAACCGAGGGTGCATCCAAAGGACAAAACGAAGTACCGCGTCGGAAACTGGCCCGAGTACGAGCGGGCGCTGGTTCAGCGATGGATTCGCATCGAAAGAGGTCGACGCTCCAGAGGCTATCGGTCGTGTGTCC
>CALBET010001124.1 GCA_937888665.1 uncultured Acidobacteriota bacterium | reverse complement strand
GACCCCCAGACGGGCCAGTCGGTACACCTCGTTAAAGCCCTTGAGAGCACGGAAGGTGTCGCGGTCGAGTAGCAGGAAATCTCCGGAGGATCCCTGATACAGCGGCGGCAAGATCGCCCCTTTCGGGACGTGGTTGGATGACTCCTCCAGCAGCTCCTGGCTGATCCGGCTCTCGTCGACTCCGAACTTCACATCGACTCGCTTGGCTCGGTACACGGTCCCAGCCGCAAGGTCGCCTCCACCAAGCCGTTCTACCAAGACACGGCTCAAGAAAATATCGTTGTTGGTCGTAAGGACGAAGTTTCCCTGCGCTCGCCGGACACCGACGTTCTTCGCGAAAAACTCAAGATAGTTCAGCTTCGGATTGAGCGAGCACGCTGATTGATACGCGCGGTCGACGATGACGCTGCGGAGTACGGCGGCTGTGACGTCTGGAAGGGCGGCTCGGACGACGTCGGTGAGAAATGGCTGACCCGGAACGGGGTCCCACTCTACCAGGACGACCTCGTACGACGCACCGTGTTCGGTCAGGGCGTGGTGGTTGAACGCCAGCGTCCGGATGAGGCGAGCGGTAAAGTCGCGGCCGTAGTCGTCGTTCCGGCCGGTCACGACGATGGACAGGAACGGCCGAGCGTCAGTCGTCATTCTGTGGTTCGGACACGGGCGGCGGCTTGGCCAGGACGGCCCGCGTCCGTCGGTCGAGCGTATCGATCGCGCCCTCGACGATGTCGAGCTTTGTCTCGAGTGAGAGCATGTGCTCTCGGGCGAGCATGTAGTGCTGCTCGGCGGTCGCGAGTGGCTCGAACTTTGCGCGAAGGCTGAGATGCTTCTCCTTCCAGCGCTCCGTCTCCTGCTCGGCGGCGGCGAGGCGCTCGACCGCCTCATCGGCTCGAGCCTTCCAGCGCTCGACCTCGCTCCGGGCCTTCCCCAGCTGGCCATGCATGTCGGTGGTCCGGGCCTTCGCTGTTTCGACCTGGTCCGCCAGCGAGCGCAGGTGGTTGGCGCGGGCGAGACCCAACGCCTGGAGCCAGGAGCCGGGCATCAGCGGCGCGCGCCCACGTGCGCGGGGATAGAGATGAGACTGATCACAGGAATCCGATTCTAGCGCAGGTCGAGCGGTCGAACCACCGATACCTTTGGAAGCCGGAGCGGGGATGGCGAGGGTATACTGGCGGCACGATGAAGCGGACATGGACCGGCCGGAAGGCGGGCGAGCAGTGACGCCGCCGGAAGGCGCCGACCGCAGACTGCGGGTGCTCGCGCGTGGCTTTGAAGCGCTGGCTGTGCCGATTTCGACGCCCGGCGAGGGCGACCCGAGAAAGCCGGACCGACCGGATGCGGTGGCGATGAACCTGGCTCAGGCGGATGTTCTCCTGACTCGGATCGCGGGACTGGCCGGGGCAGTCGAGGCCGCCGGTGACTCGAAGGACTGGGACGACGTGGACACGTTCCTGGCCCGGGCCCTGACCGCCGACCTCGCCTTTCTGGCTGCGAACTTTCGGTGGCTGGGCTTCATGGCTGCCGACCAGCTTCGACTGGCACGCCGAGACCTCGATGACGTGGCGGCGGCGCTGGAGGCGGCCGGCGGGCTGCCCTCGAAGGAGGCGGCGCCGAACTCATGACGCGGACGGCGCGCGATGGGCTGTAGCAAGTAGGCGCTGGCTGTAAACGACTCATCCGATAGAACAGGGATGGAGTGACCGCCATGTTGTCATGGGCATCCCCTGGCGCGGGAACCCACATAGAGAGCCTCTCTTTGTGAAAAGACGCATGGCGAAATGGATAGATGCGGCACTACGCCGGGTTTACACTCCAAATCGATGTTATCTTCTCGCTCTAGTTGCACTACTACCTCATGCAGTTTCTCTCGCAACTCCGAGCGCCACGCGAGACTGAGACCAGGGAGACGGCTGATGAGGAACACGACATCGAAACCTGTGGTGACCGGGGCGGCGTGCCTGTGCATCGCGGCGCTATCGGTGACGCCGGCCGCGGCGCAGCGTGGCGCGGCCGACGGCCAGTGGGCCAGCTATGGTGGCGACGACGGCAGCACGAAGTATGCGCCGCTCGATCAGATTGACGCCGACAATGTCGACCAGCTCGAGGTGGCCTGGCAGTGGGCCTCGGCCGACAACGCCGTGCTCGCTCAGAACCGAGAGATCAGCGCGCAGGGGTTCAAGGGCACGCCGGTGATGGTCGACGGGGTGCTCTATGTTCGGACATCGCTCAGCATTGTGGCCGCCATCGACGCCGCGACTGGTGAGCAGCGCTGGGTGCGCGATGTCGGGAGCTACGACGCGGGACGGCCTACCAACCTCGGGTTCAACACACGGGGCGTGGCGCATTGGTCAGACGGCGTCGAGGCCAGGATCTTTCTGGCCACCGGCGATTCCCATCTCTGGTCATTCGACGCGGCCACAGGACAGCCGATCGGGCGATTCGGGGCCGACGGTAAAATCGATCTAACCCAAGGATTGCTCCGTGACGCGCCGCGTGGCGCCTACCAGGTGACGTCACCGCCGATGGTGGTTGGCGATGTGGTGATCGTCGGGTCGTCGATCGCCGACGGACCCCAGAACATGACCGCGCCCCCTGGCGATATCAGGGGCTTCGACACGCGCACGGGCGACCTGCTCTGGACGTTTCACACCGTCGCCCAAGCCGGCGAGTTTGGGAACGATACCTGGGAACACAACTCCTGGACCTACACGGGCAACACCAATGTGTGGACCGTCATGAGCGCGGACCAGGAGTTGGGGTACGTGTATTTGCCGGTCGGGACGCCGACCAACGACTGGTACGGCGGGCACCGGCTGGGCGACAACCTGTTTGCGGAGAGCCTGGTCTGCCTGGATGCCGCCACCGGCGAACGGGTCTGGCATTTCCAGATGGTGCACCACGGGCTTTGGGACTACGACCTGCCGGCGGCACCGACCTTGGTCGACATCACGGTCGACGGCCGCGAGATCAAGGCGGTGGCGCAGGTGAGCAAGCAGGGGTTCACGTATGTGTTCGACCGGGTGACGGGCGAGCCGGTCTGGCCGATCGAGGAACGTCCAGTGGCTCAGTCGTCCGTGCCAGGGGAGCGTACGTCGGCGACGCAGCCGTTTCCCACGAAGCCGCCGGCGTTCGAGCGTCAGGGGATGTCGGTGGACGAGCTCATCGATTTCACGCCGGAACTGCGCGCCGAGGCTGAACAGATTCTCTCTGAGTTCGAGTACGGCGACCTGTTCCAGCCGCCTTCGGAGAAAGGCACGATTCAGATGCCGGGCTGGGGCGGCGGCGCCAACTGGTACGGCGCGGGGTTCGACCCGGACACGGACTACCTGTATGTGCCGTCCCGCACGAACCCCATCTCCGTGCGCCTGGTGAAGCCCGATCCAGAGCGGTCCGACTTCACCTACCGTCGTGGCCGCAGTGGGTTACGCGGTCCGCAAGGGCTCCCGCTCGTGAAGCCGCCCTATTCACGGCTGACCGCCATCAACCTCGCCACCGGCGAGCACGCCTGGCAGGTGCCGCTCGGCGACGGACCGCGCCAGCAGATCATCGACCTCGGTGCGCCCGATCCCGGGGCACTCGGCGGTAACGGGTTCACCGGTCCCGTGGTGACGAAGACGTTGCTGTTCCTGGGAGTCAGCGGCAATCGCGAGACCGGAGAGGGCCCCGTGCTGAACGCGTACGACAAGGCGACCGGAGCGATCGTGCATGCGGTCGCATTACCTGCGTCATTGAACGGCACGCCGATGACCTACCTGGACGGTGGAAGACAGTACATCGTGGCGGCGTACGGCACCGCCGCCGAGTCGGGCCTCCTC
>CALBET010001123.1 GCA_937888665.1 uncultured Acidobacteriota bacterium | reverse complement strand
ACCGGTCTACGAGGCGGAGGCGCTCGCGCACCCTCTGATTCCGACCACCGATGCCGTACCCAACGACGTGTCATTGGGCACCGCGCCCCAGGTCTTGATCGTGAGCGGCTCGAACATGTCGGGCAAGACCACGCTGCTGCGCAGCATTGGCGTCGGCTCCGTGATGGCCCTGATGGGGGCACCGGTCCGGGCGCGCCAGTTGCGACTCTCGCCCGCGGCGCTCGGCGCGACGCTCCGTATCGAGGACTCGTTGCAGGCGGGTCGGTCCCGCTTCTACGCTGAAGTATTGCGACTGGGTCAGGTGGTGGACGCGGCCAGACGCAGGCCGACCATGTTCCTGTTCGACGAGCTGTTCCACGGAACCAACTCTCACGACCGCACCGAAGGGGCGCGTGGTCTGCTCCGCTCCCTGCTCGCGCTGGGAGCAAGCGGTTTGGTCACGACCCACGACCTCGCGCTGGCCGAGATCGCCGACGACCTGGCGCCACAGACGTGCAACGTGCATTTCGACGACACGCTGGTCGAGGGCGAGATGCGCTTCGACTACCGCCTCAAGCCTGGTCCGGTGACCCGCAGCAACGCGCTGGCGATCATGCGAGCCGTCGGGCTCGACATCCCCGCAACTCCCCCTGACTCTTAGCAGCCGCCAGATCTGCGAGACGCCGCTGAGGGAGTTCCGACGACACGCGGTGACGATTTCGAGCCCCGCCAGCCGGTGGAAGGACCCCTTCTGCCGAGGCGTATACTCTCTGAGATGCACCGATTCGACGGCGCGGGCGCCAGCTGGGTTCGCGGCGCGACCCTGGTCCTAGCGGGCTTCCTGGCGGCGGCGCCGGCAGATGCGGCGCGGCAGGAGTCTCTGACCGTCGACGAGGTGATCGCTCGCGCGTCCGCGTATGTCGAGGTGTACGTCACCGAGCTCTCGACGGTGGTGACGGAGGAGAACTATCGTCAGTCCGACTTCCGGCCCGGCCGCACGAACCCGACACGCACCCAGCTACGCTCGGAGTTTCTGCTGGTCCGGATCGGAGAGGATGCGGCGTGGTCCGGGTTCCGAGACGTGTTCGAGGTCAATGGCCGGCGCGTGCGGGACCGCCAGGACCGTCTGACCTCGCTCTTTCTCGACGACACGACCACCGCGGTAGCCCGGGCCCAGCGCATCGTCGACGAAAGCTCCCGGTACAACCTGGGGAACACGAGCCGCACATTCAACATTCCGACCTACGCGCTGTCCTACCTGCTCCCGTCGAACACCACGCGGTTCCGGTTCGAGAAGGACGGCGAGGACTGCGGCGACGATCACCCCACCGCCTGGAATATCCGCTACACGGAAACAGCGACGCCCACGCTGACGCGGGGGTTCCAGAACATCAGTCTGCCGTCGGAAGGACGGTTCTGCATCGAGCCGGACGCGGGCACCGTTTTCGAGACCGAGATCACGCTGGAACACCCGTCAATGGGCCGCCAGGTACCGGCGACCGAAGCCGTCGCCGTGGTCACGTTCTCCCTCAACCCCGACGTGGGCCTGTGGGTCCCGACCCAGATGCGGGAGCGCTACTCGCAGCGCGGCGGGGCACGAATCACCAGCACCGCGCGATATGGCAACTACCGGAAGTTCAGCGTCTCCACCAGTGAAAACACCGCCCCCGCCGCCGAGCCCGACGGCGTGAAGTAACGTGCCGCGCGGCGCTTCTACCGGCCCGCCCGCGCCCGCACCAGAATCGGGGCCAGCACCACCGCCACGGTGAGCGCGAGAATCGCGGCGGACACGGGACGGGTGAGGAACACGCTGGGGTCTCCACCGGAGATCGCCATCGCCCGGCGGAAATGTTGCTCCAGCAACGGGCCGAGGACCACCCCGAGCACCGTCGGTGCGAGCGGAAGATCATGGCGCCGCATGAAGAACGCCATGACCCCCAACACATACACCACCACCACGTCGAACAGATTGTTGTTCAGGGAATAGACCCCCAGCGTGGCGAATACGAGGACGGCGGCGAACAGCAACGACCGCGGCACCTGCAACAGGCGGATCCAGATGCGGATCAACGGCAGGTTGAGCACGAGCAGCAGCACGTTCGATACGTAGAGGCTGGCAATCAGCCCCCAGATGAGCGCTGAGTCCTGGCTGAACAGCAATGGCCCTGGCTGCAGGCCGTACATCTGGAACGCGGCAAGCATGACTGCGGTGGTGCCCGAACCAGGAATCCCCAGCGCCAGCAGCGGTACCAGACTGCCACCGGCGCTCGCGTTGTTCGCCGCCTCGGGACCGGCGACGCCCTCGATGGCGCCATGGCCGAACATCTCGGGTGTTTTCGACACGCGGCGTTCGGCGGCGTAGGCCAGGAAGCTGGCGACGGTGGCGCCCGCGCCCGGCAGGACACCGGTGAAGAACCCGATCAGTGTCCCCCGGCACCAGGCGGGGAACGACCGGCGCCAGTCATCCCGCGTGAGCCGGACCGAACCACCCACCTGCGTCCGCTCCTGGCTGAACGCCCGAGGCGTCGCGGCTTGCCAGAACACTTCGCCGACAGCGAAGAGCCCGACGGTGATGATCACCACGTTCAGGCCGCCCAACAGACCCGGAACCCCGAACGTGAAGCGCGCCTGCCCGGTCTGGATGTCGATCCCGATGGTCCCGATCGCCAACCCCAGAAACGTCGCAAACGCCCCTTTGGCGGGCGCGCTCCCGGCCATGCCGCCCAACGCCGTGAGCGCCAGAACCATCAGCGCGAAGTACTCCGTGGGGCCAAACGCCAGCGCAACGTCCACCAACGCCGGCGCCATGAGCATGAGCATCACGGTGGCGAACGTGCCGGCGACGAACGACCCGATGGCCGCCGTCGCCAGCGCGGCGCCGCCACGTCCCTGGCGGGTCATCTCGTAGCAGTCCAGCGCGGTCATCACACTGGACGCC
>CALBET010001122.1 GCA_937888665.1 uncultured Acidobacteriota bacterium | reverse complement strand
TCTCGCCTTGTACTGGGCGACCGCGGCAGTGCCACTTCAGCGTCTCGGTGCGACGTGCGACTTTCACCACGGGCTGCTAACCGTTGGCGCTACCGTAGGAACATCTCGTAGGCCGCGCTCTTGGTCTGCAGCTCGTAGGCGTATCCCAGACCGGCGAGGAACTCGTGGAACCGGGGAAGGTCGTGGTCCGGCACCTCGAAGGCCACCAGCGCTCGACCGAAATCGGCACCGTGGTTTCGATAGTGGAACAGGCTGATGTTCCAACGTCCGCCGAGCGTATCCAAAAACCCGAGCAGCGCTCCCGGGCGTTCCGGGAACTCGAACCGACAGGGCCGCTCCTGGCGGACTTCGGCCGCTCGCCCGCCCACCATATGCCGAACATGCAGCTTGGCCATCTCGTCGTCCGAGAGGTCCACCACCGGATAGCCCTGCGCCTCGAGCCCTGCCTGCAGCGCCGACGCATCAGTGCGTGAGTTCGTCCCCACCCCGACGAAGATGTGCGCGTCCGCTCCGCCTTGAAATCGATAGTTAAATTCCGTGATCACGCGAGGGCCGACGGCCGCGCAGAACTCGCGGAACGCTCCAGGCCGCTCCGGAATCGTGACACCGAAGACCGCTTCGCGCGCCTCGCCCAGTTCGGCCCGCTCGGCCACGAATCGGAGCCGGTCGAAATTCATGTTCGCGCCGCTCAGGATGGCGATCAGCGGCCGCTCGCCCCCCTCTTCCGTCGCCATCCATCGTTTGAGCCCGGCCACTGCGAGCGCACCCGCCGGTTCCACGACCGATCGCGTATCGTCGAACACATCCTTGATCGCCGCGCAGATCTCGTCGTTGGAGACCCGGACGATCTCGTCGACGTGGCTCCTCGCCACGATGAACGCCAGCTCACCCACCCGGGACACCGCGGCGCCGTCGGCGAACATGCCCACGTGCTCGAGTGTCACCCTGGACCCCGCCGCCAGTGACTGATACATGGCGTCGGACTCGGCGGGCTCGACACCGATGACGCGCACTGACGGCATGAGCGTCTTCAGATAGGCGGCCACCCCCGCCAGGAGTCCCCCGCCTCCAACCGGCACGAACACGGCCCGCGGCGGCCCGTGACATTGCCGACGTAGTTCGTCGGCAATGGTCCCTTGTCCGGCCACCACGAGGAGATCGTCGAACGGATGCACGAGTTCGAGTGCACGATCGGCGCCAACCTGCTCGGCGTGACGCTCCGCCGACGCGTAGTCGTCGCCGACCAGCATGACCTCGGCCCCCAACCGACGAACGGCGCGCACTTTGATCTCCGGTGTCGTCCGCGGCATGACGACGATCGCCGGCGCGTCCAGCGCACGGGCGGCATAGGCGACCCCTTGCGCGTGGTTCCCGGCGCTGGCACACACCACGCCGCGAGACCGGAGGTCAGGCTCCATCTGCGCAATCTTGTTATAGGCCCCACGCAGCTTGAAACTGAACACGGGCTGGAGGTCCTCACGCTTGAGCAAGACCGGTGCACCGACGCGCGTCGAGAGACCGGCCGCCGGCTCGAGCGGGGTCTCACGGGCCACGTCGTAGACGCGGCTCGTCAGAATCTCCCGCAGGAGCCGCTCGACCAGTTCGCGCGGGGACCAGGAGGGCATCAGCGCTTCATGCTATCATCCGATTCTGGAGTGCTTCGATGCCGATTTACGAGTACGAATGTCGCGACTGCCGCACTGATTTCGAAGTGCTGGTCCGAGCGAGCGCCACGCCGGTGTGTCCCACGTGTGACAGCACGTCGCTGGACAGACGGCTGTCAGCGTTCGCGGTGGGCCGCGGAGGTCCGACCGCCGCGGCGTCCGTGCCCCAGGGATGCGGCCGTTGTGGCGACCCGAGAGGGCCCGGCGCCTGCTCAATGAATTGAGACGAACGGCCCTGATCCCTGACTTTATTTGACTTTACCGAACCAACGCTGACGGGTCGAACGCGACCGACGCAACAGACCAGAGCCTGCAGATGGCCGTACCCAGGATTACGAAAGAAGAGTTGAAAACCCGACTTGAGGACGGCGGGATCCCGCCGATCATTCTCGACGCGCGGTTGAAGTATCCCTACGAACACAGCACCGTGATGCTGCCAGGCGCCGTGCGGGTGAACCGGGACGACCCGAGCACGGGACTGTCCACCGATCGCGACGTGGTCGCCTATGACTCGGACCCTGAGGAGCTCGTCAGCGCGCCAGTTGCGGCCGCACTGATCCGGAAGGGATACCGCGCCCAGGCGCTGCAGGGAGGCCTCGCGGAGTGGATCACCGCGAAATTCCCGACCGACGGGAAGGACGCGCCAAAACAGGCACCGCCCAAGGCGGGCGACCTCAAGGGCTGACACCGCTACCCCTCTGGGACAACCGGGGCGCCCCACGCCCCAGGTCTCGGACGCCAGCGCCGCACACGACGATGAGGCTGCGAAGCTGGACCCGTACGATCACGATCGCCGTTGCCGCTACCGGTGGGCTCGCGCTCGGCGCGCCGAGCGCGGCTCAGCCCCCTGTGCGCACGGCGGAGGACCTGCAGCACGCGCTCCAGCGCCGGTATGAATTGGTGCTCGACCTCACCGCGGATTTTACCCAGACCTACGAGGGTGGTGTCTTACGCGCGACCCTCGTCGAACGTGGCCGCGTGCAGATGAAGATCCCTGGCAAGATGCGCTGGGACTATGTGGAACCTGAGCACAAACTGGTGGTCTCGGATGGGAAAGAGATGTTTCTGTATTTTCCTGACGATCAACAGGTGACGGTCATGCCGGTGCCGTCGGGGAACCAGGCCGGCACCCCGGCGCTGATCCTCGCGGGCGTCGGAGATTTCGTCAACGACTTCACGTCTGCCCTCGACGCGGTACAGGACGCTCCGACCGACAGCTACGTCCTCCGGCTGACGCCCTCGCGGGCGGAGCCTGATTTCGAATTTCTGACCGTCGTCCTCGATGCACAGTCTCTCGCCATCACGCGTTTGATTGCGTACGACCTCCAAGGCGGTGTCTCGACGTTCTTCTTCTCCAACCTACAGGAAAACCTCGATTTGCCCGATACACCGTTTACCTTCGAGATCCCACGTGGCACCGAAATCATCCCTATCGCGCAGTCCGCTCCACTCCAGTAGGCGGCGCCGTGGGGGCCCGCTGCTGCTGGTACTGCTGCTCGTCAGCCTTGCCGGCGCCGCATGTGCGACCGGGGCCCACGACCGCGCCCGCTCGGCCGAGCTGTTGGAAGACTACGACGGCGCGGTGATCGAGTACACCAGAGCCCTGCGGGATCGGCCCAGCGACCGCCGCCTCGCCCGAGACCTGGAACGAGCCACGCTGCGGGCCGGGCTGTATCACTACTCCCAGGGACGCCGGCAAGCCGGGCTTGGCAACTACGACGAGGCGCTCGTCGAGTACCAACTGGCGTCCGAGATGAACCCGGACACCGGCGAGATACAGGACGCGCTACGCGATATGCGCCTGGCCGTGCAGACCCGGCTGGTCGCACGCGAGGAGGGGCAGACGGAACTCGAGGCGCTGATCGAGCGGGCGAGCGCGCTGCCGCCGGACGGACTTGAGTTGCCCGAGTCCACGCTCCCCGACTCGCTCGTCTTCCGTGACGCCAGCACGCGCGACGTCTTTTCCGCGCTGGGGCAGTTCGCCGACGTCAGTGTTATTTTCGACCCCGCGTTCATTGACGAAGTGGTCTCTATCGACCTACGCGGTGCGACGCTGTCGACCGCGCTCACGTCGGTCGCCCGATCGACACGCAACTTCTACCGGGTCACCGGTCCCCAGACCGTCACCGTCGTTCCCGACACGCCGGCCAAGCGGCGCGAATATGAGGAAGAGGTGGTACAAACGTTCTACCTCAGCAACGCGGACGTCGGGGAGACGATGGATCTGCTGCGTCTCGTCATCGACCTGCGCCGACTCGCTCCGGTCACCGCCACCCGCGCCATCTCGGTCCGCGATACACCGGAACGTCTGGCTGCCACCGCGCGACTCATTTCCGCCATCGACAAAGCGCGTCCGGAAGTGGTGATCGACGTCGAGCTCCTCGAGGTCGATCGAACGCGACTGCGCGAATACGGGCTGCAGTTCGCGTCTCCAGGCTCTTCCGGCATCGATGGGTCCGCCACTGTCGACGGCGGCGGTCGCTTCCTCGACGAACTCGGTGGCCTGGGCAGCGCGGACGTCTTCGTCGCCAACCTCCCCGGCCTCTTCTACCAGCTCCTGAAGCGGGACTCGGACACGCGGACCCTGGCCAACCCGCACCTGAGAACGTCGGAGGGACTCCCGGCGCAGGCGCGCTTCGGTGATCGGGTGCCGATTCCGGCAACCACCTTCTCGCCGATCGCCACCGGCGGCATTCAGCAGCAACCCA
>CALBET010001121.1 GCA_937888665.1 uncultured Acidobacteriota bacterium | reverse complement strand
CTTGCCCCACGGATGTCGACACAAATTAGCGAAACACGTCTTTCTCGAACGTCTTAACGATCTGACAAAGTAGTAACTAGCAGCCCGTGGTGAAAGCCCCGCTGCAGTCGACGGACGCTTTATCCCGGTTGACTGCGTTGCTTTTCGGTCAAATACTGCCCGTATTCTCCCTCGGCGCGCCTTGTCAACCGCGCAAATCGCCCGTCTCGGTGCAACGCGGGGTTTCACCACGGGTTGCTACCGGCGAACGCCACGACGACGGGTGCCGCCGCGTCCTCCGCCAGGCGGTCGTCCGCGTGGGGCGATTCGACTGTGGCTCGACCCACGATTACGCTCCGATTGGCGAACCGCCTCAAGAATCTCGACCAGGCCGAGATCGACCTGACGTCGTGTCGTGTCGACGCGCACGACCTGCACCGCCACGGTGTCGCCGAGCTTGTAGGTCTTGCCGGTGTTCTCCCCGAACAGGGTGTGGTCGGCGTCCAGAAAGCGGTAGTAGTCATCGGCCATGCTCGAGATGTGCACCAGGCCTTCGACGAAGTGCTCGATCAGCTCGACAAACAGTCCGAACCCGGTCACGCCGGTCACGTACCCCGTAAACTCCTCGCCAACCTTGTCCGTCATGAAACGGACCTTCTTCCACTGGACGATCTCGCGTTCCGCCTCCTCAGCTCGCCGCTCCATCGCCGACGTGTGTCGACCCACCTCCGGCAGCTCGTCATTGAGCTCGTCCTGCCGCGCGGGCGACAGCTCATGTCCACGCCGCTCGCGGAGAAGACGGTGCACGACGAGGTCGGGATATCGACGAATGGGCGACGTGAAATGCGTGTAGGTCTTGGAGGCCAACCCAAAGTGCCCGACGTTGACCGGGTCGTACTGGGCCTTCTGCATCGTTCGGAGCATCAGCAGCGCCACGGGTCGTTCTTCCGGCTGTCCGTGGAGACGCTTCAGGAGCTGCTGAAAGTGCTGCGGTCGCACCTGACCCGGCGGCGCCCCGAGCCCGTGCCCCAGCGTGCTCGCAAACGCATCGAAGTTGGCCACCTTCATGGGGTCTGGCACCGGATGGACCCGAAACAGCGCCGGCGCACCGCTGTCCTGTAGGTATCCGGCCACCGTCTCGTTGGCCACGAGCATGAACTCCTCGATGATGCGATGGGCCACGTTTCGATCGGCCGCGACGATGTCCTCGACCAGCCCGGCCTCGTCGAGCACGAGCCGGGTCGCCTTCAAGTCAAAGTCGATAGACCCGCGGCGAACGCGGCGCGCGTGCAACCGGCGATACACGGTCTCCATGGCCTCGAAGAGCGGGACCATCGCCGCATATTGCCTCCGCGTCGCGGGATCCTGCTCGGTCAGGATGGCGTCGACCGCGGTATAGGTCATGCGTGCATCGGATCGAATCACCCCGTCGTGGAGCTCGAACCGCACCACGGCGCCGCGGCGGTCGATTTCCATGAAACAGGACTGGACGAGTCGATCGACGCCGGGGTTCAGACTGCACAGCCCGGTCGCCAACGGCGCGGGAAACATGTGCAGGGCCCGTTCCGGGAAATACACCGATGTCCCGCGCGCGTATGCGCAGACGTCGAGCGCGCTGCCCTCCCGAACGTAGTGGGCCACGTCAGCGATGTGGACTCCCAGCCAGTGATGTCCATTCGGCAAGGCCTCCAAGGTGATGGCGTCGTCGAAGTCGCGCGCGGTCTCACCGTCAATGGTGACGGTCGTCGTCCCCCGCATGTCATGACGGTGATGCAGGTCCGCGGGCGTCACCACATCGCCCAGCTGTTTCGCCTCCGCGACCGCCGCGGGGTCATGCGTCTCTGGGATTCGGTACTTCCTGATGATCAGGTCCGTGTCCACGCCCGGATCGTCCAGCGCTCCCAGCACCTCGACGATATGACCGATCGGGCTGCGTGTCCCGGTCGGCCACCGATCGATCTCGGCGACAACCATCTGCCCTGAGCGGGCCTCCCCGGCGGCACCGGCCGGAATCTGCACGTCCAGCACAACCCGAGGATCGAACGGCACGACAAAGCCCACGCCGCTCTCGTCGACATCATAGCGGCCGACAAGGTCGTGATTGGCGCGCTCCAGCACCCGGACGATTCGCCCCTCCGAGCGGCCGCCAGTTTGCTCGACGCGAACGGCCACCCGGTCGCCATGCATGGCTTCGTGCAGATTGACACCAGCCACGTAGATGTCCTCTCCGGTTCGCTCCACCTGATGTTCGGGTGTCACAAATCCGAACCCGCGGGGGTTGACCTGCAAGCGACCGACTACCAGATTCATCCGGTCGGCAACCCCATAGCGGTTTCCGCGAATCCGGATCATCTCGCCGGTCTCGACCAGTTGCCGTATCCGCCGACGAAACCGAGACCGGTCATCCGCGGAGATGTCCAGCATCCGTATCAACTCCCGCATGGTCGCGGGGTGCCCGACCCGGTCGCGAATGCGCGCAAGCACCTCCTCGGCGGGCCACGACCTGGGCACCCTCTCGACCTCGCTCACGACGCCAGGCCCCCCACACCATCCGTCAGCATAATCTGCAGGTCCCCCACGTTCGTACCGGTGGGCCCGGTCTTGATCAGGTCGCCCAGCGGGTCGAAAAATCGATAGGAGTCGTTGTTCGCCAGATAGCGACTCGGCGCGGCAAGACCGGCGACTCCGGCCCGGTCCACCGTGGTGGTGTCGACGAACGCCCCGGCCGCGTCGGTCGGACCGTCCACGCCGTCGGTACCCACGCTCGCGAAGACAGCACCAGCGCCATAGTCCCTCAGCCTACACGCGGCCGCCAACGCCATTTCCTGATTGCGGCCGCCCTGTCCGTCGCCGATCACCGTGACCGTTGTTTCGCCCGACGACACGACGCAGGCGGCGCCGCCGCGCTCATGACGCAGATCGTGACACAGACCGAGAAGCCGCTCGACATGCCCCGGGCCCGTGACGACAGCCTCACCGGTGACCGGCGCGTCAATGGAAGCCACGGCGTACCCCAGTTCTCGGGCAGCCGTCAACGCCCCCTCCATCGCCTGGCGGCGATTGCCGATCACCCGGTATTCCGCGGCACCCACACGCGTGTCGCCTGGCTTCAGTGTCTCGGCGACCAGGCCGGCACACCCACGCTCCAGTACCTCGAGGACCGCCGCCGGCATCCGACCCCGAAGAGCCGGCCTGGTGGCGATCGCGAGCGCCTCGGCGTAGGTGGTCCGGTCGGGAACCGTCGGACCAGATCCGATCACCGTCGGGTCGTCTTCCACCGGCGAGACGACGTCAGAGATGGCCAGCGTCAGGGTAGCAACGCCGGCGGCTACTGCCAGGCGCCCGCCCTTCACGTCGGACAGATGTTTTCGCACGCAATTCAACTCATGTATCGGCACACCGGAGGCCAGAAGAAGCTGTGTCGCCGCAACTTTCTCAGTCAGCGTCACGCCCGCGGCTGGAGCCGCCAGGAGGGCGGAGGCCCCGCCGGACAGGAGCACGACCAGGCGCTCCGAGGGACCTGTCTCCCCCGCGCACCGCAGCGCCGCCCGCCCCGCCTCGACACTGACGCGATCGGGCAGCGGGTGGCCAGCGGCGTGCCACTCGAGCGGCAACGGCACAGCGGCGGAGGCACCGGGCCCCACCGCAACGCCTCTGGCGATCCGCACCCCGGGCACCGCCAGCAATCCCTGCACCATCCCTTCCGCGGCCTTCCCGGCCGCGATCACCGTGATCGGCCCGTTGGTCACGGCGTCCCACACCCATGCCTCGTCGAGCGCACGTCGCATCAACCGCGCGGGCGACACCGCCTCAAGCGCGGCACGGACGATCTCACGAGCGTGTTGGCGAAGGAGCGCGAGGGGCCGATGGTGGGAGGACAGGGTCCTGAAGACTCGGAAGATCGGGTCGCTAGTGAATATTCGAAGACTCCGACGACGTGGACAACTTCGTCACACCGTCAAACGTGCGGAGCAAACGGCTCACCACGAGGTCGACATCGGCGTGGCCTTCCGCGCACAACTCATCGACTCGAGCCATCACGCGGCGGAGCGCCGTCTCCATCTCGACCATGGTGCATTCCGAGTACGCGTCTCGCTGTCGCTGAAGGCATTCCTGGTGCTTCAGGAACTCTTCCCGATAGAAATTCGTGCGTACGGTGTCCGCTGTCGGGACCCGGGTCTGGCGCGCGTCGACCAACAAACGGGAGAAGGTACAAGCTGTCCGCGACATGTGTGTAAGGAATTCCCAGTCTATGCGCCTGGATTCGCCGCTGTCAACGTCGACGCTCCGGGTGGGGCTCATCCACTGGTTGGTGTCTCCCGCGTACTCAGCGCCGCGACCAGTCCTCCGACGCATCCCACGGCCATCCCGCCGATGACGAGCAGGACACCCAATATCGGCGGTAGGAAGTGCAACGCGTCCACACCCAGCACTTGCCCGATGGCCTCGCCGTAGAGCGATTCCCCCACGACGAACCCGGCCGCCAGCAAGGACAGCGCCACGGAAGCCCCCACCCCTCCCTGCAGGACTCCCTCGAGCACGAACGGCCCCCGCACGTAGGTCAGCGGCGCGCCTACGAGTCGCATGATCTCGATCTCGTCGCTACGCGCGACGCATGCAAGCCGGACGACGTTCGCCACCGTTAACGCGGCGGCCACGACCAGCGCAAACACGAACACCAGGCCGATACCGCGGACAACGCCGCGCGCCGTGGTCAGACGCTCGATCCAACGCTGGTCCAACCGGACGTCATCGACACCTGACACCGCCTCGAGCCTGAGCGCGAGTTGACCCACCGCGTCGGCATTGCCTGATATCGGCGGCACACGCGCCTCGAAAGAGGCTGGAATCGGGTTCCCAGAGCCTTGGTCGGCGACCGCGGCAAGCTCTGCAAAATCGCGGGTGAATCGTGCCAGGGCTTCGTCTTTCGAGACAAACTCGAACTCGGGCACCAGGTCGCTCTCGCGAAGCATCTGCTCGACGGTCGCTCGCGCTTCCGGCGTCACGTCGTCGCCGAGATACACGGACATCTCGGCGGCGGCGGCCCACTGCGCCAGCAGGCCATCCAGATTCGAACTCCCCATCAACAGCGCCCCGAGCACCAGAATCGCAGCGGTAATGGTGGCGATCGACAGCACGCTGGACCGGCGCCGACGCCACAAGCTCACCACTGCTTCGTCGAAGCTATATCGAAATGCTCGCACGGCTTATCCTGTATCGTCTCGACCTGAGCCCTCGCCGCCACGCTTGTCCCCCCCGAGGGGCTCTTCCTGCGCAATACCGGCGAGGGCCGCGTCCAACTCGGCAAACACATCGCCACCCCCCGCCTGCTCCGACTCGTCCTCCGTTGTCCCAACAACAGAGACGGACTCAACAGGGTCAACAGGGACGGACTCAAGCGGCGGCGGCTCGGTCGTGCTCGCCGCGTCCCCAGAGCCCGCGACGTCACCGAGCTCCAGACCGAACACGACGGGCGACGCCAGGTATGACGACACGTGCCCGACCGCCGGCGTTTCCTCCGTGATCACCCCCCGGTCGAGCATGATGGCCCTGCACCCCACCCAACGAATCAACTCTCGATCGTGGGTGGCGACCAGCACGGTGGTGCCGGCCGCGTTGATCTCTCTGAGCAGATTCATGATGTCGAACGCCAGATCGGGGTCGAGGTTCCCGGTCGGCTCGTCGGCCAGAATCATCATCGGACGGTTGATGAGAGCCCGCGCGATGGC
>CALBET010001120.1 GCA_937888665.1 uncultured Acidobacteriota bacterium | reverse complement strand
GTGGTCGAGCCGAACAGGGGGCGCGCGGCCCGCCGAATCCGCGTATCAGCCCGTCCGGACCCGAACACTTCAGCCCGGTCGCCGACGCCGACGCCGAAGGTGCCAATAAAGTGGCTGATGTCACTGAGCCCCTGCTCGCGGTCGATGTTGGCACCGTAGCCGCTGATCGACCATTTTCCGTTCGGCAGCACCTCACCGGTCGGCACGAACCACAGACCGGTGTCCCCCAGCCAGGTCGTGTTGGCCGGTCTGGTCTCGGAATCTTGCGCTGATGCCATGCCGGCACCGAGAAGACAAAGGCAAGCTGCCAGGGCAGCTGCGGTACGGAATCGTTTCATTACGGATCTACCTTCCAAGAACACAGACAACGAGACACTTCTCCGGCCGATGGATGATACGGCTGGGCCTTCATTGAAGTCAATGGGTATGGGCTTGAAGTGCTTGATGTCGAACGAGATGGGGCCCTTTACCGTGCTCTCCGGGGCGGGCAGCCCCGGTATCACGCTACGTTTCTTCTGCCTTACGTCGCGGTGCTACGACCCACGCAATGATGATGCTCAGGCCATACAGCACGACCATCGGGGCAGCCATCAATGTGAGCGTAGCCGGGTCACCGGTCGGGGTCAGGACCGCCGCGACGATGAAGATGATCAGGATCGCGTATTTCGTGTTCCGCACCAGGAATCTGGCGTTGACCAATCCGACGCGGGCGATGAAGAACACGAGCGTCGGCATCTGGAAAACGGCGCCGCATGCCAGCACCAGCCTGATGTAGAGCGAGAACGTCGGTGCGATTCGCGGCGTGAATGTCATCAACTCGGTCGAGAACCCGCCAAGGAATTCCCACGCGACAGGGAACAAGAAATAGTGTGCGAAGAGGCACCCGCCGACGAAGAAGAAGGTCGACATCATGACGAACGGAATTGCGAACTTCTTCTCGTGCCCGTAGAGGCCCGGGGCGACGAACCGCCAGAACTGCAGGAGGACGACCGGCATTGCCAGAATCAGGCCGACAACCGCCGCCACCTTGATATACAGGAAAAACGCTTCAGTCGGTTCGGTGTAGATGAAGCCGGTGTCTGGGTTCGGCAGGAGCGCGACCAACGGCACCATGACGAACCGCACCATCGGTTCAATAAACGCAAACGCGACCAGGAACCCGACGAGGACGGAACTGACCGCGACAATGAGACGTTTTCTCAGCTCGTCCAGGTGGTCGAGGAAGGACATCCGGCCTCCGGAGCCGTCCTCGTCGTTGTCCTCGAGTTGCTCGTCGGTCGGCTCTTCGTGGTCCGGATCGCTGGGGCCGGGAATTGGAAGGGCGGGCATATCGATCTGATGCGTCAAGCTGGTGCGCGGGGCGATCCTACAGAGCCCCACGCTCGCGCGGCGAAGGGCGGCTGAGAGCGACCCATCGCGTCTCGTCCTGTCCCAACGGACCCGCCGGCACGGGGGCACCGAGCCGGTGTCGGGCGGGCTCCCTGGTCAACGTCGTGAGCTAGATGTTGCCCGCCTGGTCTTTGTGCGGGTCGTCGTCCTGATGGGGGTCGTCGTCTTGATTCGCGTCGGCGGGAGGCGCGGCCGGCGCCGGCGCCGGCGCGGGTGGCTCCCGGCGGACCTGATCCTCCACGTGGATCTCTTCTTCGAGGGTGTTGCGCAGATCGTTCGAGGCGCGCTTGAACTCCCCGAGGCTTTTTCCCAGCGACCGGCCTAGCTCCGGCAGCTTGCGCGGGCCGAACACAATCAACGCGATCACGAAGATGATGAGCAACTCCGACATCCCGATCGAACCAAACATGATCGCGGCTCCTTCAATGCCTGTCGTGTGTCCGCTCGCTGCCCGTCGCGCGCTGCATTGACGCGGCGCACTCGGTCACCGTCACGGTGTCGAGGCGTGGTGCACGCCGAGGTGGCTGCACACTCGGCCTGACTGGCACGTCCATTATAGAAACGTGCGGACCGGCCGGTCAAGGGAACGAGATCTATTGATTTTAATTAAGTTGTTGAAAATAAAGACGTTGTCTTTGTTATGCGGACTCGATCGAACGGCCGAATCGCGGTCACGCACGTCATCTGCGCGGTGCAGGGCCCTGACATCGGTACGAATCCGGTCGTCGCGTCCACCACGCTGTCACCGCCGTCCGCCCCATGCCCCGATCTTTGTCGGTGCGCGAGCATCATTTCTGGTACCATCGAGCCTATGAACGGCATGCGCGGGTACCGGACTTTGACGATGGCCGTGGTGGTGGTGATCACCTCGGCGGTGCTGGGTGGGCTTTTCGGCGGTCGTGTGCTCGCGGGGCAAGACAACCTCAGCCTGCACTACGAATCGTTCACGATGGCGCTGGCCGCCATTGAAGACAGCTACGTCGGCGAGGTCGATTCGGAGCAGCTCGTGTATCGCGCTATCGGCGGGATGCTGCAGACCCTCGATCCGCACTCCAACTTCATGGACCCCAGGTCGTATGCGCAGCTCCGTGAGCGGCAGGAAGGTCGCTACTACGGGTTGGGCATCTCAATCAATGTGATCGACGGCGGTATCAGGGTCATGAACATCTTCGAGGGGTCGCCGGCGTTTCGCCGGGGACTGCGCCGCGGAGATGTCATCGCGCGGATCGCCGGCACGGATGCGATGGGGATCACGAGCGACGAGGCCGTCCAACAGCTCCGCGGGCCGAAGGGCAGCACCGTCCAGATTTCGATTCAGCGCCTCGGTTATGAAGGCCTCATCGATCTGGAGGTGGAGCGCGACGAGATCGCGATTCAGACCGTGCAGGGGTCCTTCATGGTTGACGAGACCACCGGCTACGTGCGCCTTCAGGATTTCTCGGAGACCAGCTCGAGCGAGCTCAGGTCGGCGCTCGCGAAGCTGGACGACCTCGGGATGGAGCGGCTCCTGCTGGACATTCGTGGTAATCCGGGGGGGCCGCTGGACCAGGCCATTCGGGTCTCGAATGAGTTCCTGCCAAAGGGTGACCTGATCGTCTATACCCGTGGGCGGATACAGAATTCGGACCAGGACTATCACGCGCGTGACGACGGCGACCACATCGACGTGCCACTGATCGTGCTCGTGAATCGGAACAGTGCGAGCGCGTCCGAAATCGTGTCGGGCGCCATCCAGGACCACGACCGCGGTCTGATCGTCGGCGAGACGACGTTCGGCAAGGCGCTGGTGCAGAGTGTGTATCGGGTCAGCCAGGAGGCGGGGCTGGCGCTGACGACGGCGCGATACTATACGCCGAGCGGACGGATGATTCAGCGTCCGTGGGACGAGGTCTTCGATGAGTACTTGACCTATTCGTTCCGCGACCAAGAGCCGTCCGAGCATGCCATCAGCGAGCGACGGTTTACTGACGGCGGTCGCGAGGTCTTCGGGGGTGGGGGGGTCGAGCCGGACCATTTCATTGCCGGTCCGATCGAAGGGTTCGACCCGGCCCCGTTTGGTCGCCTGCTCGCGGCTCGTCAGGAGTTCGCGACATTTGCCGAGCGGTTCTCCGCTGACGGTGATACACGGATTCAAAAGCGGTCGGAGGGTCGGATACTGGTGTCGCAGGGGTTTGAGATCGACGACGCGCTGGTAGCCGAGTTCCGGGACCAACTCAAGTCTCGCGGCCTCATCATTGACGAAGAGGCCTTCGTGGCTGAAGACGCGTTCATCCGGGCGATGATGCACTACGAGATCGACCTCGCGTTGTTCAGCGTCGAGGAGGCCCGACGCAATCTGACGGCGAGCGATCCGCAGGCGCAGTTCGCGATCACCCTGTTCCCAGAGGCGGAGCGTCTGCTCGGGGTGTCGCGCGGCGCGGGGGCCGTCGCGGCGAATCAGTAGGACACGGCTCCTTCGTCGGCTCGTGCTTTTTCCGATTGCCCCACGTGTTTCCGGCCGCCACGCGGGTGATGCTGCATCCCGGGCTGTGCGGCCATTTTCCTGTACGGTCGATCCCCTGCGCCTCGCCCGGTCTCGCTCGGCCGTTCCGGGCGCGCCCATGCACGCGACGCGTGACGTCGATGCGATCGGCCGACACCGTCGAGATCGTCCGTCCGCACGTGTAGCGGAAGCCACTGGGACACCATACCGATGCGTTTGCAGAATCTCGAGATTTCAGGCTTCAAGAGCTTCCCGGAGCGGGCCAATCTGGTCTTCGACGACGGAGTGACCGCCATCGTCGGTCCGAACGGTTGCGGCAAGAGCAACGTCATCGACGCCATCACGTGGGTGCTCGGCGAGCAAAGCGCCAAGAGCCTGCGTGGCGAGCGGATGGAGGACGTGATCTTCAGCGGGAGCGACGCGCGCAAGGCCACCGGCACCGCGGAGGTGAAGCTCTTTCTGGCGCGGGTGACCGCCGCGCCCGGAGCCGTGGGAGGGGTAGACCCGGCATTGGCGTCCGACCCCGATGTGGCCTGGGGCGACGATGACGCCGGCGTCTCGTCCGCGCCCGCCGACGGTGTAGACCTGGATCGCCTGTTGCCGCTGATTACGAGAGACGTCGAAGTCGGCCGGAGGCTGTATCGTTCAGGCGAAAGCGAGTATCTGATTGACGGGCGCGTCTGTCGGCTCCGCGACGTCCAGGACTTGCTGATGGATTCGGGGGTCGGGGTCAAAGCGTACGCGGTCATCGAACAGGGAAAGATCGGCCAAATTCTCGGCGCGCGGCCGACGGAGCGTCGCCAACTGCTTGAGGAAGCGGCCGGCGTGACGAAATACAAGAGCCGACGCCGGTCGGCCGAGCTCAAGCTCGACTCGGCGAGACAGAACCTGACCCGTGTCGACGACGTCATTTACGAGGTCGAGAAGCAGCGACGGGCGCTGAAGCGGCAGGCGGCGAAAGCCCGCCGGTACCGGCGGTTGCGTGAGGACCTGCGGCGGTGGGAGACAGTCGGGTTCGCCCGGCGGTACCACGTGCTCCGTGACGCGATCGCGTTGGCGTTACGGAGTCTCGACGAGGCTCGCGCCCGCGAGGCGGCGGCGGTCGCTCGGTTGGCGCTGGTCGAGGGGGAGCGCGAACGGTACCAGATCGAAGTGGCCGAAGCCGAGAGCGGGGCGAAGCACGCGCGGGACGCCGCCCATGCCCGCGAGCTCGCGGTGGAACGCCGGCAGCAGCAGATTACGTTCGACACCCAGCAGATCGAGGCGCTGGCCGGCGCCCTCAGGGAGTCGGCGCAGGATGTGTCGGATCTGGAGGCGAGGCAAGAGCCGGCGCGCCGTGAGTTTGATGCCCAGGTCGCTGACGCTCGACGATGTGGTGCTGAGCGGGACGAGCTCGGCGCTACGCTCCGGAGTCGGGAAGAGGCGTTGGTCCAGGCGCAGCAAGCGCTCGACGGACTTGAAAACGATGTGGAGGCCGCGCGCAGTGAAGTGTTTGCGGCGATCAACGCGGCGACCGCGTTGCGTCACGCCGTCGAGCATGCCACGGCCGGTCAAACGCGGCTGGCCGAGACAGTATCGAAGCTGGATGCCGAGGTCCGCGACCTTACCGTGGAGACCCAGGCGCTGGAGGCCGGGCGGGAGCGAGCTCGGGCTGCGGAGCAGGCGACCCGGGCGGCACTGGAGGAGGCCCGCCACGCCTGCGCCGATCGAGATGCGGAGTTGTCGTCGCTCCGGGTCGAGCGGGAGTCACGGGCTCGGGAACTGCGCGAGCGGGAACAGCAATTGGCCGCACTGACCGGTCGGCTGACGTCACTCCGTGACCTACAAACCGCGCGAACCGGCTATTCGGACGCCGCACGCCTGCTCCTCTCGGCATCAGATTCTGGCATCCGTCATTGGGGCGCGGTTGCGGACCACCTCGAAGTAGAGCCGGGCCGCGAGAAGGCGGTCGAGGCGTGTTTGGGCGACCTGTTGCAGTACGTGGTCGTGCCGACCCGGGCGGATGCCGAGGCCGGGTTGGCGTTCGTGCGCAGGCACGGCGCCGGTCGTGTGGGGTTTCTCATCGTCGAGGGCCAGGCTGGCGGGGCGTCGCCCGCCATCGCGGTGGATGAAGCGCTGGTGCCCCTGGCGGAGGTGGTGCGCGTGGACGGCGAGGGGGCGACCGCAGTTCGCGCAGAGCTCGCGGACCAGTGGCTGGCCGCGTCCTACGATGACGCCGCGCGCGCGGCCGTCCGGACCACCGCTCAGATTGCGACCCCGGACGGAGACGTGTTCCACGGCACGGCGCTCGTGAGTGGGGGGGCCAAGGACGAGGGGCTGGGCATTCTTGCGACCAAACGGGAAATCAAGGAACTCGACGAGCGTACCGGCCTGGAGCAGGCGCTGGTCCATCGTCTGACTGGGGACATCGGCGAGCTGCACGTGGCAACCGAGCGAGCCGAGACGGCTCTGACGGCACTGCGTCTCGAGCAGCATCAGCAGGAGAAGGCGATGCTGGGCCACGAGATGCACCTGGCGGCGCTCGACGGGGAGGAGGTACGGATCGGACAGAAGCGAGACCTCCTCGTCACCGAGCGCCGGTCCGCTGACGAGGAACTGGCGGCGCTTGAGGCCCGCCGGACCGAAGCGGAGGCGTCGATCGTGCGTCTCGAAGGAGAGCAGCGCGACGCCGACGAGCGCTTCATGGCGTCCCAGCGCTGCGTGATAGATGCGCGCGAATCGATCGAGAGGCTGGCTCTCGACGCGGCTGAAGCGAAGGCAGCCCACGCGGGGTTGGTCGAACGGGCCTCTGGTCTCGAGGCGACGGCCCTGCGGCTTGAGCTCGCCAGTCAGGAGCTCGCCGGTCGGTTCGCGACCCGTCAGGCCGAACACGCTCGCACGCGGACCCGACGCGATGCGCTCATCGCCTCGGTTGCCGCGTCCACCCAACAGCTCGATGCGGATGTGACGGGACTGGCAACGCTCCGGCAGGAGGTCCAGGGAGCGGACGACGCGGTGTTGCGGCTGCGGGCGGATCTGGAGACGCGGGAGGGCAAGGTCCGTGTCGCGCGGGTGGGGCAGGAAGAGGTGCGCGCGGAGGTGTCGGAGCTGGACCTCGCTCGTGCGACCGCCGAGGGGAACCTGACGCACCTGGAGGAGACCTGCCGCGACACGCTACAACTCACCCTGGACGAGGTGACGGTACAGCTGACGGAGTTCGAACGGGATGGTGGGTTCGATCCAGACGCGGAGTTGTTGTCTCCGTCGACGACCCCCGCCGGGACCGACGAGCCTGCTGAGCCAGACGAGGACGACGACGAGACCGTGACCGAGGCCGGCGAACCCTCAGAACCGGTATCGTCGTCTGGCGCCCCGATGACTGTCGAGCGGATGGTGGCGACCCTGCGGGCGAAGATCGACCGGCTCGGGCCGGTGAACATGATGGCGATTGAAGAGTTCGACGATCTCGACGAACGCTACGACTTCTTGACGACGCAGCGCCGGGATCTCGAAGAATCGATCAAGGCCACCGGCGACGCCATCTCACGCATGAACCGGACGACCCGTGAGCGATTTCGCGAGGCGTTCGACGCGATCAACACCCATTTCCAGACGACGTTCTCCACGTTGTTCGGCGGCGGACGGGCCGGGCTCGTGTTGATCGACGAGACGGATCTGCTCGAAAGCGGAATCGACATCATCGCGCAGCCGCCAGGCAAGCGGCTGCAGAGCATCCAGTTGCTGTCTGGCGGGGAGAAAGCCCTGACCGCGATGGCGTTGATGTTTGCCATCTTCAAGTTCAAGCCGAGTCCGTTCTGCCTCCTCGATGAGATCGATGCGCCGCTCGACGAAGCGAACATCGGCCGGTTCGTCGAGATGCTGCGCGCCATGCAGTCTGACACGCAGTTTATTCTCGTGACCCACAATCGAAAGACGATGGAGATCGCCGATCGGCTCTACGGTGTGACGATGGAGGAGCCAGGGGTGTCGAAGCTGATCTCGGTGCAGCTGGCGTAGCCGCGGCGTCCTCTCGGCGGCGGCTGTGACCAGCCTGTCCGCCGAAGCTTCGGCGAAGGCGGATGAACGAAGGGAAAGCGACGCGGTATCACCGGCTGAGGCGCCGGGCTCGGGCGCTTGCCAGCGGGGGCGCCTTGGTGGCGGTCGTGACGCTGCTTGTGTCTGGGGCGTCGGTCGGGATCCGCGATGCGGCGGCCCAGGTCGTGGGACGGGGCGGATTCCCGGCCGGTTGGCATCAGGTCGGAGTCGCCGCGGTCTACACCGCCTGCGTGTGGGTGCTCCTTGAACTCCTGCTTCTGCCGGTCCGTGTCTTCCAGGGCTATGTCCTGGAGCGCCGATACGGCCTATCCCGAGTCGACGGTGTTCGGTGGTGTGGGACCCACGTGGCGACCATCGGACTCGACATGATTCTGGCGGTCGGCGCCGCCGTGGTCGTGTCGACGGCGCTGCGCCTCTGGCCGACGGCCTGGTGGCTTGTCTGCGGCGTGGCCTTCACCACTTCTACGGTCCTGATGACCAGCCTCGCGCCTCTGGGCGTCATCCCCTTGCTCTCTCGGGTCACGCCACTCGTTGAAGACACGGTGAGCGCACGCTTGGCCACGCTGGCCGCACGGGCCGGCGTTCAGCCTTTGCGGATCTACCAGTGCGCGGTCGGGGCCGCAACCCGCCGGGTTCAGGCGACGCTGGTCGGACTTGGGCCTACGCGTCGCGTGCTCGTGTCGGATACGCTCCTGGCCGACTACTCGGATGCGGAGATCGAAGCCGTGCTTGCGCACGAACTCGGGCACCACGTCCATCGGGATGTCTGGCAGTTGCTGGCGTTCGAGTTCGCGGTGGGGATACTGGCGCTAGTGGGTGGGGGGTGGGCGATGGCCCGGTTCGGCGCTGGACTGGGACTGGCGGGCCCCACCGACGTGGCCGCCCTCCCGCTACTCGCGCTCGGGGCGGGCGCCGTGACGGCGGCGTCGGCGCCGCTGGGTTACGCGTTGTCACGCTATCACGAACGTCGAGCCGACCGGTTTGCGATCCGGGTGACACGCGACCCGGCGTCATTCGTGTCCGGGTTGCGACGTCTGGGTGCCCAGAACCTGGTGGAGGACCGTCCGTCCCGTCTCGTCGAGCTACTGTGGCATACGCACCCGCCGCTCGTGCGGCGGGTGGAGGCCGCACGCGCGGCGGGGACCGACCACGAAACCTCAGCCGTCCGCATCGGCCGCCCCGGACACTGACCCGTCGAGTACCACACGCTACCGGGGCCGGCGGACCCACCCTCGGTTGAGTCCCCGCTAGGACTTCGGCGGCGGCTGGCCGACGCCCTCTGCCGGCTTGTCGAGAAGGGCCTTGCGGCTCAGGCGGATCTTGCCGGATGGGTCGACGTTGATCACTTTCACCAGGATCTGCGCGCCCTCTTGCAACTCATCACGCACTTCCTTCACCCGGTAGTGCGCAATCTCCGAGATGTGCAGCAACCCGTCCACGCCAGGCAGCACCTCGACAAACGCGCCGAAGTCGGTGATGCGTTGCACGGTGCCCAGGTAGGATTTGTTGAGCTCCGGTGTCGCGGTCAGTTCCTCGATAATCGAGAGCGCCTTCTGCGCGGACTCATCATCGCTCGATGCGACGCTGACCCGACCGTCGTCTTCCACGTCGATCTTGACGCCGGTTCGTTCGATGATGCTGCGAATCGTCTTGCCGCCAGGTCCGATCACGTCGCGGATCTTGTCGACCGGGATCTGTATGGTGATGATCCGGGGCGCATAGGAGGAGATCTTCTCGCGGGCGTCTGGCAGTGTCGCCTGCATCCGTTCCAGGATATGGAGCCGACCCGCCTTGGCCTGGTTGAGGGCCTCCCGCATGATCTCCGCGGTGATCCCCCCCACCTTGATGTCCATTTGCAAGGCGGTGATTCCCTCCGCGGTGCCCGCGACTTTGAAGTCCATGTCGCCGTAGTGGTCTTCCGCGCCGGCGATGTCGCTCAGCACAGCGTGTCGGCCGGTGGCCTCGTCCATGATGAGCCCCATGGCGACCCCGGCGACCGGCGCCTTGATCGGCACACCCGCGTCCATGAGTGCCAGGGAACCGCCACAGACGGACGCCATTGACGACGAACCATTCGACTCGAGGATGTCGGAGACGACCCGTATGGTGTAGGGGAATGCGTCTTCGCCAGGGATCACCGGCAGGAGACTGCGCTCGGCCAGGTTGCCGTGCCCGATCTCGCGACGTCCTGGGCCGCGGAGGAACTTCACTTCTCCCACTGAAAACGGCGGAAAGTTGTAGTGCAGCATGAAGCGTTTGTACACCGACCCGTCGACCATCTCGACCTTTTGCTGGTCGTCGGCCGTGCCCAATGTGGACGTGACCAACGCTTGGGTCTCGCCACGAGTGAAGACCGCCGAGCCATGTGCGCGGGGCAGCAGACCGACATCGCCGGTGACGCGCCGAATTTCGTCGAACGCCCGCCCGTCCAATCGGTGCCCGCGCTCGAGAATTTCGTCGCGCAGGACCTTCTCCTTCAGCGCCTTGAACGCGCTCTTGCTATCAGCGCGGCGTGCCGTGTCGTCCTCGGGGAGCGTCGCCAAGTAGTCGTCGAGCACGTTGTCGACGGCTGCGTAGCTCTCAAGCTTGTCCTTCAGTCGCATCGCCTCGGCGAGTGGGCCAAGTAACGCAGCTTCGACGTCGGCGACGGCCGTGGCGTCCAGAGCCTTCGTTGTGACGTCGAGCTTCGTCTTGCCGGCCGCGGCGGCGAGCTTGTCAATCTCGACGATGATGTCGCGGATCGCGGCGTGGCCGGCGTCGAGGGCGCTGATCATGTCCTCCTCAGACACCACCTGCGCGCCCGCCTCAACCATCACCAGGGCGTCCTTGCTGCCGGCGACGACGAGATCCAGCCGCCCTTGGCGACGCTGCTCGTAGGTCGGATTGATGATGAGTTCGCCGTCAACCAGCCCGACGCGCACGGCGGCGATCGTCGCCTTGAACGGAATTGCGGATAGGGCCAGTGCGGCGGAGGCTCCGGTCAGCGCCAGGACGTCTGAATCATTCTCGGTGTCGGCCGAAATGACGAATGCCACCACTTGAGTTTCACGACGCCACGTGTCCGGGAACAGGGGGCGAAGCGGGCGGTCGATGACCCGACTCGTGAGGACTTCTTTCTCAGGGGGCCTGCCTTCGCGCTTGAAGAATCCGCCGGGGATCCGACCCGATGCGTAGGTGTTTTCGCGATAATCGACGGTTAACGGGAGAAAATCCAGCCCTTCCCGTTCCCACGACGCGTAGCAGGCGGTCACGAGGACCATCGTGTCTCCGTACCGCACCACGACTGATCCGCTGGCCTGCTTGGCAAGTTTGCCTGTCTCGATTGTGAGGGGCTGGCCGCCGATATTCACTTCGGCTGTATGCATAGTGTCACTCCAGAAACGATTCGAATGGCGAGGGGGACACGCGTGTAGGCGAACCGGCCAGGGAGCGGTGCGCTCACCTGGTCCGTCGACTGTCGGAGACTCAACCTACTTCCGGAGACCCAACCGGCGGATCAGATTCGCGTAACGTCCGGTGTCTTTGGATTTGAGGTAGTCAAGCAACCGCCGCCGCTGCCCAACAAGTTTCAGCAACCCGCGGCGGGAATGATGATCCTTCGCGTGAATCTTGAAATGCTCGGTCAGGTAGCTGATGCGCTCGCTCAGTATCGCTACCTGAACTTCGGGAGAGCCGGTATCAGTTTTATGCACCTGATACGAGCCGATGAGCTCGGTCTTCTGGTCCTTCTGCAACACCACTGTCACCTCCACGCACGGCCCAGATACGACCGCTGCGAGATGGTCGAACAGCTGGTGCTCCAAACCGCCGTTGTTACGGCGTCCCCCCTGTTGATAGGGTGAACCGACCGATCGATCCTACACTAGAACAATCTTGGGATGCAAAAGCCGGTCGGCCCGCGATTCCGCGATCGCGAGCAGCCGTCCTCCCTCATCCAGCACCCGCACGCGGCCGCCGATCATGGCCGGCGGAGGCTCGGCGCCCGATGTGACGTCAGCCTGACCGAGCGAGTTCCCGTGCCGAGCGCGCCGGGCGCCGGCGGCGGTCACGACAACAGACGGAAGGTCGGGTGCCAGGCCGTCCATCGGCAGCAGCCGGCTCGCCGTCGACACGCCGCGCTCGACCAGTTCTGCCAACGTCACGACGTTCTGGAGGTCGAACGGACCATGGCGCTCGCGACGGAGCGTTTCGAGGCAGCCGCCGCATCCGAGCCGCTGGCCCAGGTCGTGCGCGAGCGAGCGCACATAGAACCCGCTCGAGCAGACAAGCCGGCATCCCACCCGCATGCCTTCAATGGCCAGCACGGACAGCGTGTCGACGGTGACGATCACCGGGGCGAGCTCGACCGGCGCGTTCCGCCGCGCTAGCTCGTATGCCCGGACGCCCCCGACCTTTTTCGCCGACACCGGTGGCGGACGCTGCGGGTGCGAGCCCACGAAGCCCTCGATGGTCCGCCGGATCTCGTCACGCGTTGGGGGGGCGGCTGGTGAACGCTCGACACCGTCGGCCTCGGACCCGCCCACGACCGTGCCCGTGATGTCGTAGCTGTCGGTGACCACGCCCAACCTGATGGTCGCCTTGTATTGTTTGTCCGCGTCGGCGAACAACGAGGCCAGCCTGGTTGCTCGCCCGACCACCAGTGGGAGCACCCCGGATGCCATGGGATCGAGCGTCCCAAGATGACCGATCTTACGGGTGCCGAGCGCCCGGCGGGCGGCGGCGACGATGTCGTGCGAGGTAGGGCCGGGGGGCTTGTCAACCACCAGAACCCCGTCGAGCGCCCACGGTTCCGTCACGGCTGAGGGATGACGCCCGCAACCCGGTTGATCACTTCCTCGCGAGTGCCGGTGGGCGGATGGTCAACGGTGAACCCGGAGGCATTCCGGTGTCCACCGCCGCCGTAACTGACTGCCACTTGGCGAATGTCGACGGCATCCTTCGACCGTAGACTGACCCGTAGTTCGCTGCCTGATTCCTTGAGGAAGATCACGGCCTGCACGTCCCTGGCTCCCAGCGGCATGTTGACGATGCCCTCGAGATCGTCCGGCTCGCACCCAGCCTCCGCGAGCATCGCGTCTGTCAATGTCAAGACCGCGATCTGGTTGTCGTGCTCGAGGCGCATCTGGCCCAGCAGCATGCCGGTCGCGCGGAGACGTCCGACGCTCCCGTTGTTGTAGACCTGCGCGGCGATCGTCGCCGGGTTCACGCCGGTGGCGGCGACGCGCCGACAGATCTCGAAGGTCCGAGCCGTGATGTTGGCATGCCGGAACGACCCCGTGTCGGTCAGGATGGCCACATACAGCTGTGTCGCCATCGCCGGCGTCAAGTCGACTCCCAGGGCTTCGATCAGGTCGCTGACCAGCTCCGCGCAGGCGCAGGCGGACACGTCGTGCCAATTGATCGCCCCGTACATCGCGTTGCCCAGGTGATGATCGATGTTGAGCAGGGTCTGACGCTCGAGTCCTCCAACGCCGGTGCGGTCGAGACTGCTGCACTCGAGCACGACGACGGCATCGACAGTGTCCTCCACGGACGCCGCGATCTCGATGGTCGCCAGGTCTGGCAAGAACGCGTACGACTCTGGCGCCGGGTCGGCGTTCACGATGCGGACCTGCTTACCCAGCTGTCTGAGCGCCGCGGCGAGACACAGTTGCGAGCCAAGCGAGTCGCCATCGGGCCGCGCGTGGGAGGTCAGCAGAAAGCGGCTGCCCGTCAGCAGCGTGTCCCGTATGCGTGACGCGTCAATCTGTAGAGGGGTCACCGTCGTCACCGTTGTCGCCATTCCCTTCGACCGGAGGGGCGTTCATGTGGAGTTCTTCCAGCACCTGTGCGATGCGCTGCTCGCGCTCGAAGGAGTCGTCGTAGACGAACGTCAACTCGGGCACGTGCCGGAGGCGAACGCGCCGTCCCAGCTGGCCCCGCAGGAATGGGCCGGCGCGGCGGAGGCCACGCTTCGTCTCGACCTTCGAGGCGTCAATGGGCGCCGTGTAGTACACCCGGGCATGTCGCAGATCCAGGCTGAGCTGCACGTGCGTCAACGTGATGAGTCGCAGCGCCGGGTCGCGAACGGATCGCAGAAGCAGGGTGGACAGCTCCGCGCGGATCTGGTCGCCGACTCGTTGCGGACGTGCTGGCATGTAGCTATGACCTACAACAACCACTCGACTTCGCTGCGGACCAGCACGCCCGGTTCGACACGCTCGATCTCGGAGACGACGCTGCCGAGCGTGCGTTCCGCAATCTCCTGGTCCACCCCGATCGTCACCACCCCCAGACCGGCGCGTTGGCGCAGGTCGTGGTGCGCCACCTCGGCGACGGCCACGTTCAGCCGAGCGACGCGGTCCTTCAGTCGCCGCAGCACCGCCCGCTTGTCCTTCAACGAGCGCGCACCCGCGAGGTGCAGTTCGATGGACAGGAGCCCGACGATCATCGGGTGGCTTTCGGGGTGTGCCCGCAACGAGAGGCCGGTGTGGTGGCCGGATGATCCCGACGTTAAACGACTGCGGCCACTTTCTCGATAGTGAAGAATTCGACGACATCACCAATTTTCAGGTCCGCGTAGCGTTCGAAGGCGAGCCCGCATTCCAGGCCATTCTTGACTTCGTTGACGTCGTCCTTGAATCGTCGCAACGAGCCGAGCCGGCCTTCGTGGATCACGATGTTGTCCCGAAGCAGCCGAGCCTGCGTGTCGCCGGCTCGGGTGACCTTGCCGGCGGTGACCAGACAACCGGCGGCAGTGCCAAACTTGGGCACCTTGAAGACGTCGCGTACCTCGGCGGTGCCGACCTGCACCTCTTTGATGGTCGGATCGAGCAACCCGGCCATCGCCTTCTTTATTTCCTCCGTCACGTCGTAGATGACGCGGTGGAGTCTGATGTCGATCTCCTCCCGCTCGGCCATTGCCACGGCGTTCCGGTCGGGTCGGACATTGAATCCGACAATGACGGCGTTGGACGCCGCCGCGAACACGACGTCGCCCTCATTGATGGCGCCGGCGCCACTGCTGAGGAGTCGCACTTTCACGCGTTCGTCTCCCAGCTTGCTCAGCGCGTCAGCGAGTACCTCGGCCGAGCCTTGCACGTCTGCCTTGACGATGATTGGCAGCTCCTTGGTACCGCCCTCGGCGAGCTGCTGTTGCAACGATTCCAGGGTCAGCCGGCCGCCCCGCGCGCCAAGCGTTCTCGCCTTTGCCTGACCCTGTCGCAGCACCGAGATCTGCCGGGCCTTCGCGGCGTCGGCCACCGCCTGGAACGTGTCGCCGGGTTGCGGCAACCCAGTCAGACCCAGCACCTCGATCGGGCTCGACGGACCGGCTTCTTTCTGCTTGTCGCCGCGATCGTCGATGAGTGCCCGCACTTTTCCGACAATCGACCCGGCAATGAAGTTGTCGCCGGGCCGGAGGGTGCCGTCCTTGACAAGCACGGTGGCGACGTTCCCGCGCCCGCGGTCGATCTTCGCTTCGAGCACGGTGCCGCTCGCGCTGCGCTTGGGATTGGCCTTGAACTCGCCCACGTCGGCCACGAGCAACACCATTTCGAGCAACAGGTCGAGGTTTTCCTGCTTTTTCGCGGAGACTTCGACCGTCACGGTCGTCCCGCCCCAGTCTTCAGCGGTCAAACCGAGCTCCGACAGCTCCGTTTTGACGCGCTCGGTGTTCGCGTTCGCCTTGTCGATCTTGTTGATGGCGAC
>CALBET010001119.1 GCA_937888665.1 uncultured Acidobacteriota bacterium | reverse complement strand
GCGGCCGCTCCGCGGGGACCCCGAGTGCCCCACTCCCCGGCCGCGGGGCGCGCCGTATCACGCGCCCGGCGTTTTCACGTCCTGTACGAGTGTTTCGTCTCGGCGACCTCCGACTCGAAGGAACGAAGGATCCCTGGCAAGGCGGCGAGGACGCCACCACCGTATGGTGCCCGAGGGCCAACTATGGTGTCAAGCAATAAGATCTTGTAACATGCTGTGTTAAATGAGTTTATGGACCATGAGCCGTGGTCCCCTAGTGCGTCCAATGCGTGCTGCCGATACTAGTAAACAGATGACTCGAATGCTGTCCATCATCACGCTGGCCCTGCTGGCCGGCGCGTGTGCGACCCGCGGCGGTTCGATTCCCCAACCATTTCCGAGACCTGGCCGTGACGCCGCCGCCGCGCGGACGGTCCCGAACGCGGGACGGACGGCGGACACGTACGCCATCACGGCCACCGCGCTCAACCTGCGGGGCACCCCGTTCGTGGATGGCGGCACGTCACCGACCGGCTTCGACTGCAGCGGCTTCACCTCGTACGTCTTCCGTCAACATGGTGTGGAACTCCCGCGGCTCGCGGCTGCCCAGTATCACGTTGGTCGTCGGGTCGATCCGGACCACATCGCGCCGGGCGACTTGCTGTTCTTCACGACGGTGGCGCCCGGCGCCTCACACGTCGCGCTGGCCATTGGTGGCGACGAGTTCGTCCACGCGCCCTCGGAGCGAGGGCAGGTACGCGTCGAACGGCTGGGTTCGAGCTACTGGTCGAAGCGGTTCCTGGGCGCCCGACGGATCGTGGACGCCGCACGGTGAGTACGCTCATTGCCGCGCAGACTCCCCACTCGCCTCGCCTGCGCCGTCCCTCCAGGTGATCCGGCGGGTCTGCGGGCCCCTGCTCCTACGGACCCGATCAGCTGGTCCTAATTCCCTTCGACGGCGATCTTGATGCGGTCGCCGGGACGGGGCTGTTCATTCACCGACACACCGTTCATGACGGCAAGCGTATTCGAGGGAATGATGCCTTCCCCTGAGTTCTGCGCGATCGACTGCCAGGTGTCGCCCTCACGCACGGTATAGAACCGGAGCCGATTGGGCCGAATGTCTTCCGCTTCGGCCGCGCTCAAAGACCGGAAGCTCCTGATCGTGGTGTTGAATTCAGATTCCACCTGGTCGTACGCGTCGACATCGCTCAGACCGCCGAGGATGTAAATCGTCCCGGCGTAGTCGATATACGCCACGCGCGCTCGCGGTTCCCCCGCATCTGTCCGCTCTCCGGTAAAGGTGCCCACGAACGCGTCCAGGTCTCCGATCTGGGTGTCGCCTCCAGCCTCGAGACGATACCCGCTCTCCCGCATGGTGTCGCCGGCAAGGCGCTCCAAGTCACGGGTGGCCGGGTCGGTCACCAGTTGCAGCAGCATGTAGACCTCTTCCCCAGGCTGCTTCGCGACCACCTGTGTCTCGGTGTTGATAACCTCCCAGCCCTCCGGAAACTGCAGCGCGAAACGCAGCGGCGGATGGAGAAAGTCACGGCCGCGCACGATGCCCTGGTCCGGGTTGTCCCCGTACATCAGTCCGTCGAGTCGGTCGAGGTACCCCGCTCGGTTGACTCGAAGCTCACTGAAATCCAACCGTGTCTCGAGTTCCTCGATCACGGGCCCCACTCGCTCTACGCGGTCAGCCGCCGCCGGATGCGTGGACAGCCAACCGGGCACCCCCCGGCTGCCCCCGGCATCGCTGAGTCGGGACAAGGTCGTGAGCATGTCCCGCACCCCGGTCGGATCCCAACCGCTCTCCCCGGCGTACCCGGCGCCCAGACGATCGGCTTGCAACTCCGCCTCGCGACCGTATCGGAGAAACAGCACGCCCAGCCCCGACTCGGCCAATCCCCCAACCGCCCGCGCCGCCGGTGAAAAGATACTGCCCACCATCAGGCCAAGCTGAGCGCCGCTGGCGCGGGTATACGACTGCACGCTGTGGCGTGCCGTGACGTGCCCAATCTCGTGGCCAATCACCCCCGCCAAATCGGCCTCATCACCGAGAAATGCCATGATGCCCCGCGTGAGATAGATGTACCCGCCTGGGATGGCGAACGCATTGACCGCGGGCGAGTCGACCACCGCGAAACTCCACGGCAGGTCTGGGCGGTGTGAGCGCGCGGCCATCTGGAGTCCGATCTCGGCGACGTACCGCTGCAGTTCGTCGTCGTCGTACACCCCCATCTGGCTGCGCACCTGCGCGTCGGATTCACGCCCCAACGCAATCTCCTGCGCCTCCGTCATCATGACGAACTCGCGCGCGCCGGTCACCGGATTCCGGGCGCAGCCCGCCAGGCACAGCACGCCGAGCAACGCACCCGCGGACAGATACCTACCGCGCATGATGAGTGAATGGGCCATCACTGCCTTAGTACTCAGACCGAGACGCCGGACGTGATCTCCGCCAGCACATCCAACTCACGCGAGATCTGCGCGACGGCATCGTCAGCGATCGGCTCCAGCGGGGGGCGAGCCGGCCCGCCGACATAGCCGAGGTGGGCCAGGGCCGCTTTCAGCCCGGGAATCCCGTGCACCGAGGTGACGAGCCTGGCCAGCGGCGACACCTGCCGTTGCAATGTTCTCGCCTCGTCGAGGCGCCCCGCCCGCACCAGCTCGTAGAGCCGCAGACACGCGTCTGGCGCCACGCAGGCCAACGCCATGATCCCGCCATCCGCCCCGAGCATGAGACTGCTGAAGAACGTGGGTGCCGAGCCGACCAGCACGCTGAACCCCTCGTGCGCCAACCCGATCAGTTCGCCGACGTAGCTCATGTCTGGGCCGGACTCCTTGATGCCCACGATGTTCTCGTGACTCGACAGCGCGGCCGCCGCGCCAACCGGAAGGGTCACCCCGGTCAAGCCCGAGAAGTTGTACAGCAAGACCGGTACGGGACACGCGTCGGCTATGGCCGAGTAATGCCGGATAAACGATGCCGTCGTCAGCTGCCCCTTGAAATACGAGGGCGTCCGAACGAGCACAGCGTCGGCACCCGCACCGGCCGCTCGCCTGGACGCGTCGATGGCACACTTGGTTGACTGGCGTCCCGTGCCGGCGATCAGCATGAGACTCGAAGGGACCCGCTGCCGCGCCGTGGCGATGAGCTGCTCCGACTCGTCGTCATCGATCAACGGTGCCTCACCGTTCGAGCCCAGGACCACGAGCCCCTGGAGCCCGGTCCCGACCCACCGATCCAGGTTGCCGCGCCAGGCGTCGAGATTGAGCGCTCCGTCATCGGCGAACGGCGTGGGAATCGGCGCGAATACTCCGGTGAATGTCATAGGCTCGCTCTCGAGAGGGATGGCGTCGGGCCACGTCGCGGTCCGGTGACGGGACGCGGTGCCCCACCCCAGTCCGTGTCACAGTAGCGAGCGCGGCTGATTTTTGTCAATCTCGATCGGGGACTCGCGTCGCAGACCAACGTGGCTCCGTACAAAGGAAGGACCCGGCGTCGCCGACACTGTCGGCCACAGCCGGGCTGTGGTGGGTTGTAAGCGGGATATGGCCGACGGTGCAACCGATTGGCAACCGGGTGCCCACGGCCGGGAGCAAAAACCCTTCAGCGTCATCCGGACGCTACCACTAGCACAAGCAATGATCGGGCCATCTTTAGAATGAACACACGCAAAGGCTCCTAACATACTGCAGCCATGTGTGTTGCCAGGTTCACACCGGGAACCGACTGGTGCGTGTCGAACCGCTGCTCTGTCCCAAGAAGGCAGCAAGAGCGACACCTGTGTCAGGAATGACACCGAGTTCACGGATCTGTGTTCAGTCCGTCGGATCTGGCTGGGCGGGCAACGGCTGTGTCTGGATGCAGAACGGCTCAACAACCCGTCCGCCTACCAGATGCTCCTGGATGATCCGTTCGAGGACCGGCGGATCGCACGCCCGGTACCAGGCGCCTTCCGGGTAGACGACGGCAATCGGACCGCCCTCGCAAATGCGCAAGCAGTTGGCCTTCGTGCGCAACACACCGCCGTGCTCGGACAGCCCGAGTTCACGAAGACGCCGCTTGAGATAGTCCCAGGCGACCTGCCCACGCTCCTGATCACAGCACTTCGGCGTCGTCTGGTCACAACAGAGCAGGATGTGGCGACGAGCGGCGGCCACCCCGACCGCCGCAGCGAGAGTCCGCTGGCTGGCACGTGAGCCGCGCTCTGGCTGGTGGCCGGTCATCTGAAGAAAGAGGGGATAGGATAGCACGATGGTAGCAGCGCACCCGACGGCCACGCCGACCGTTTCCGCACGATGAGCGGCCGCGCCGCGTTGCTGAGCCGCGCCCTCACGGTCTTCCTCACCACCATCGAACGAGGGGGCAATGCGCTCCCGCATCCCGGCACGTTGTTCGCGATCCTCGCTGGCGTCATCGTCCTGATTTCGGCCATCGCGGCCCGGACAGGGATCGAGGTCGTGCATCCAGGGACCGGCGCCCTCATTCAGCCGGTGAGTCTGGCCACGGTCGCCGGACTCCATCGAATTCTGACGGAGATGGTGACCAACTTCACCAACTTCGCCCCGCTGGGCACGGTGCTGGTCTCGATGCTCGGTATCGGAGTGCTGGAGAGCAGCGGCCTGATCGGCGCCGCGCTGCGGCTACTCGTGCTCTCGGCTCCGAAGCATCTGCTCACCTTTGTCATCGTCCTCGCGGGCGTCCTCTCCAACACGGCCAGCGAAGTCGGCTACGTCCTGCTGGTGCCCTTGGGCGGCATCATCTTCCTCGGCGCCGGGCGCCATCCAATCGCCGGACTCGCGGCCGCATTCGCCGGCGTGTCCGGCGGCTACAGCGCCAACTTGCTGCTTGGCACGGTCGACCCGCTGCTGGCCGGCCTGTCGGAAGAGGCGGCCCGCATTGTCGACGACGGCTACCGCGTGAACCCGGCGGCCAACTACTACTTCATGGTGGTGTCCACGTTTATCATCGCTGCCGCGGGCACCTGGGTGACCGAACGGATCGTCGTTCCCCGGCTTGGGGCCTACACGGGCACGGGGGCCCCGGACGCGCCAGATGTGCTGCGGGACCTGTCGCCGATCGAACGGCGTGGTCTTGGCTATGCCCTGCTCGCGGCGGGGGTGTTCGTCGCGTTCCTGCTGTGGGGCACCGCGCCGGCGGACGGGTTCCTGCGTAACCCGGAGACGGGCGGTCTGCTGCGATCGCCGTTTCTCTCTGGGATCGTCGCGTTCATCTTCCTCGGCGGGACCTTGGTCGGGGTGGCGTACGGCGTGGCAACCGGCGCGTTTCGGAACGACGCCGATGTCATGAACGGCATGGGCAAGACGATCAGCACGCTGGGAACCTACCTGGTGCTAGTCTTCTTCGCCGCTCAGTTCGTCGCCTATTTCAACTGGACCAACCTCGGTCTGATCATGGCAGTCAAGGGGGCTGAAACCTTACGCAGCTCAGGACTGGGCGGCATCCCGCTGATGCTCAGCTTCGTCCTGCTCTCCTCGTTCATCAACCTGTTCATGGGGAGCGCGTCGGCCAAGTGGGCCATCATGGCCCCGGTCTTCGTCCCGATGTTCATGCTGCTCGGCTACACGCCGGAACTGACGCAGACCGCCTACCGGATCGGCGACAGCACCTCCAACGTCATCGCGCCGATGATGTCCTACTTCGCCCTGATCGTGGCGTTCTTCGAGCGGTACGACAGCAAGTCCGGCATCGGTACCGTCGTCGCCACGATGCTTCCCTACACGGTGACGTTCTTCCTCTGCTGGTCGGTGCTCCTGATGGTCTGGATGGCGATCGGGCTGCCGGTTGGACCGGGGGCGGGGCTGACGCTGGAGTAGCAGCCCGTGGCCCCCCGTCCGCACCCGGGGGTCGCCGCCGCGACCACCGCCACCATGACGAATCCGACGTGCCGCTTCTGCTCCACGTGCCTGCTCATAGGTTGCCTCGCCCTCGGCGGCGCGATCCTACCGCACGGCCGGCGCTATAGAATGGCCCGGATGCGTATGAGGTGGACGCACGCGGTCTTCGTTCCGGCCGCATTGGCCATTGTGGTGGTCGTCGCGGCGCAGAGCCCGATTCCGGCTCCGGGCAGCGACACCATCCGCGCTGAGGATCTACAGGCCGATGTCCGTTTCCTGGCCGGCGACGGCATGCAGGGCCGGCTCACCGGGACCCCGGGCAACCGGCAGGCGGCAGAGTTCATCGCCTCACGCTTCGACCGGCTGGGACTCTCTGGCGTCGGCACAGACGGCTCCCACTTCCAAGAATTCGACCTCCTGACAGCCGCCCTCGGAGACGACAACCGACTCGAGGTGAACGGTATACCGGCGGCGGATCTGACGTTTGGCCGCACGTACTACCCCGACCAAACCAGCGCCAGCGGAACCGCCGGTGGCGACGTCGTCTTCGCCGGCTTCGGCATCACCGCCGCATCGCTGGGACACGACGACTACCAGTCGTCGTCGGCTCTCGATGGCAAGGTCGCATTGATCCTGGACCACGAACCGGGCGAGTTCGACGCCGACAGTCCGTTCGACGGTGGGATGGCGTCGGAGCACGCGCGCCCGGTGCGCAAGGTGCTGGCCGCCCAGGCCGCGGGGGCGACCGCCGTGTTGATCGCGCCAGACCTGCACAACCATGAGGAGCGTCGCGGCACGACCCGTCCACTGCGCAGCGTGTGGCCGGACCAACCACGACGCCGGCCAGACTACCAGGTGGCCGGCTGGGTCAGAGACGTCGACATCCCCGTGGCCCAGATCTCCGGCGACCTGGCGGCACGCATCGTCGCGAACGCCGGCTTGAACATGCGAGAGTTGGCAACGACGCGCGCCGAGCGCCGGGGTGGCATCGAGGCCGTGCCGCTCCCCGGGCAACATGTCGAGCTGACCACGTCGGTTCACCGCCGATTCCAACCCAATCGCAACGTCGTCGGACTGATCGAGGGTGCAGACCCGGAGCTTCGCGACGAGTGGGTCGTCATCACCGCGCACTATGACCACGAAGGCGCGGACGGGTTGCGCGTCTTCAACGGCGCGGACGACAACGCCTCAGGCGTCGCCGGACTGATCGAGATTGCGGAGGCCTATCACGCCGCCGGCCTTGAGGGCCTCAAGCCCCGACGGTCGATACTGCTCGCGGCGTGGAACTCGGAGGAGCAAGGATTGCTGGGTGCCTGGGCGTATACCAGCGACCCCGTACATCCCCTGGCGCGGACGGTGGCCGTCTTGAACATGGACATGATCGGCCGCGACGAGGAGATACCCGCTGGAGGGGGTGCGCGGTTTTATGGGCTCACCGCTCAGACGGCAGAGTCGAACCGCAACGCGGTCAACATCCTCGGGTACAGCCGCTCACCGGATCTCCGGCGCGCGGCCGAGCGGGCCAACCAGGTCACTGGCCTCACACTCAGGTTTCGCTACGACGACAACGCCTCGAATCTGCTCCGTCGTAGCGACCAGTGGCCTTTTCTGTATCTGGGCATTCCGGCGCTCTTCATCCACACGGGTCTGCACCCCGACTACCACACGGAACGAGACCGGCCGGACACGGTCAACTACGAGAAGATGGCGCGGGTCGTTCAGATGGTGCACCAGCTGAGCTGGAACCTGGCCCAACGCCAGGACCGTCCAGCGTTTCTGTCGCGCTGATGGCGCTCGTGGTCGGACCAGGGTCGGCGAACACGCACTCCAGGTGCATGCTCTCGCCGAGCGCCGCCAGATACCGCGCCCGCGGAATCTCGACCGCCCCGAACTGCCGGAGGTGCGGAGTCACCCATTGAATGTCGAGCAGTCCGAAGCCCCGCTCACGCAGCCGCTCAACCAGAAACACGAGCGCCAGCTTCGACGTATCGCGCACGCGATGAAACATCGACTCACCGAAGAACGCGCCTCGCAGGCTCACCCCATACAAGCCGCCAGCGAGGCGACCGTCCTCCCAGACCTCGACTGAATGCGCGTGACCGGCTCGATGCAGCGCGCAGTAACTTTCGAGGATCTCCCGGTCGATCCAGTTCCCCGTGTCGTCGGCTCGCGAGGCGCACGCGGTGATGACGTCGCGAAACGCGTGGTTCACCGTGCACCGGAACCGCCCCTGGCGAACAAGCCGAGCCAGACGTCGCTGGACGCGGAACGTGTCCAGCGGAATCACGCCGCGCCGCCCCGGGGAGAACCACCGGAGACCGTCGTCGACCGCCATCGGGAAATAGCCGGTCCGGTAGCCGGCGAGCAGGGTGGCAATCGGGATCATGACGCGCCGTCTGCGCGCGCCGCTTCTCGCGGAGCGCCGAATCTCCGTTACTATAGTCTGCGGGAGCGCATGAGGCTGGCTCGCCGGGCCGGTTGCCAACACATCCGATGCACGACAACAGCATCCAAACGTCCGAAGCGGTCACCAATGGGATCCGCATTCGTGTCACGTCACAGTTCTCGCATTTCCACCCCGGGCAACAACGGTGGTACTTCAGCTACACGGTGCGCATCGCCAACGAGGGCACCGATACCGTCCAGCTCGTGAGCCGGCACTGGATCATCACGAACGGAACGAACGACGTGGAAGAGGTCAAGGGGCCAGGCGTGGTGGGGAACCAGCCCACGCTGGGGCCTGGTCAATCCTTCGAGTACACATCCGGATGCCCGCTGACGACGCCGTTCGGATCGATGCGCGGCACGTATCAGATGGTGAGACGCGATGGCGACGACTTCGATGCCGAAGTGGCGGAGTTCGCGCTGACCGAACCGTACACCGTACATTGACGCTGTCGACGCCGCGAGGTCCAGACAAGGGGGCAACTTGGGTATGGTGACCGCGGAACAGCCCAGTCAGGCGGGAGGCCCCGCTGGCGACTTCTGTTGCGAATCACGATTCCAGGGGACCAGCAGCCCGTGGTGAAGGTCCCACTGCATTC
>CALBET010001118.1 GCA_937888665.1 uncultured Acidobacteriota bacterium | reverse complement strand
CGTTCCCGCCCCGATGACCGTCGCGAGGCTCTCGTTCTCAATGATCAGTCCGGTGTTCTCTTCGATGCCGACTCCCAGCAGGGCCGGGTTGGTCGCGACGGCATGCACGAGTCGAGAGATTCGCGAGCGCTGGACAAAGTGCGTGTCGAAGATCGTGTCTGGAATGAGGCCCAGTCCCTTGGTTATCTCGATGCCCCCCTTCCGGAAGAGTCGAAATCGATTGTTCTGGAAGATCATCACCTCGGGAATGACCGCGGCGCCCGCTGAGGTGCCGGCGACCACACAGCCACCCTCCCGGTATCGCTCTATCAACGCACGATGGAGGGGCGTACCTCCGATCAGTGACGACAACCGAAGCTGGTCGCCGCCCGCGAACATGAAGAGTGTGGCCTCGCGAACGACCTTGCAGACCGCCGCCGATCCCGCGTCGGGGCGCTCGCCGATATGGACGGTCTGAACGCTCTTTGGCTTGAACGCGGAAAACAGTCGCCGGTAGTCACCGGCGCGTGCCGCCGGTGTGTCGCTTGCGGTGGGCACCACGACAATTCGCGCCGAATGCCCCCCGGCCATATCGACCATGGTCCGGAACAGGTCGGAATCCGGGGACTTCTTTTCGTTGCCGCCGATGGGCATCAACACGCGGGTCCGTCCAGACTGCGGTTGTGCCTTTTTTGTCCTCATTGGCTTTGTTCGCGAACTGGCGAGCGATAGGTATCCGGTCACTATACTCTACGATGCTGCCCACCTCCGTTCACCGCCTGGCGGTCGTCGCGTGTCACGGCGGATCGGCGTCGAATCCCGCTCACGCGGACGGGCCCCGTCGGGCCTGCCTCGCTGGCCTTGAGGTGATCGCTCGCCACCAAGGCGCCCTTGAAGCCGTCATCGCGGCCACACGCACGCTGGAAGATGACGACCGTTTCAATGCCGGCACCGGTTCGAATCTTCGCCTCGACGGCACAACGATTCAGATGGACGCGTCCTGCATGACGAGCCTCGGGGCATTCGGCGCCGTGGCCGCTATCGAGCGCGTGCAAAACCCGGTGGTCGTGGCGCAAGGCGTGCTCGAGACCCCGCACGTGCTGCTGGTGGGCGATGGCGCGACGGCATTCGCCCGGCGGCGCGGTGTTCCTGACTACGACCCGACCACCGCGGCGGCCCGCGCACGATTCGGTCAACTGCTTGCCGTGGGCGGCCCGCTCGGCGAATGGTCCCGGACCGCACTGCAGCGAGCGTGGAACTTCGACCGCCCCCTCCGGGACGTGCTAGGCAGCGATACGGTCGGCAGTGTCGCGTGGGATGGGCACACGTTCGCCAGCGCGTTGAGCTCAGGGGGCACCACCGCCGTGCTCCGGGGGCGTGTCGGCGACGTGCCCCTGCCCGGATGCGGCCTGTATGCGGGTCCCTCCGGTGCGGTGGCGACGACCGGAGACGGAGAGGACATTGCCAGATCGTTGCTTGCCTACCGCACCTACCTGGCGCTCGAAGACGGTCGGCGCCCTGACCAAGCGGTGGCCTGGGCCCTCGGGGAGTTGGCCGACAGCGTGGACGTCGGCATCATCGTCGTCAATCACACAGGATACGCCGGTGGATCTCGCCACGGCATGGCCTGGCATGGACAGGAAGCACAGGCGCCCGCATGAACATTCTCGAGCATCGCGCTCTCCGGGGACCGAATCGATATAGCCGCTTTCCGACGATTTTCATGCTGCTCGATATTGGTGATTTCGAACAACGCCCGTCCGACACGGTACCAGGTTTCCCAGACCGTTTGGTGCAGTGGCTTCCGAGCCTCGGCCAGCACGAGTGTTCCCTTGGCGAACCGGGCGGTTTCGTGCGCCGATTGCAGCGCGGCACCTGGGCGGGTCACATCGTCGAGCATGTTGCCTTGGAGCTGCAGTGTCTGGCCGGGATGGAGGTTGGATTCGGCAAGACCTACGACACATCCCACACCGGCGTCTACAAGGTCGTCTATCGCTACCGCGTCGAGTCTGTCGGGTTGCGCGCCGGGCGCGAAGCGGTAGCGTTGGTGGAAGCCGCCGCCGGGGGCGCGCCGTTCGATGTCGACGCGCTCATCGTCGAGCTCAAGAACCTGCGTGAGATAGACATGCTCGGCCCCTCCACCAACGCTATCGTGGAGGAGGCGAAACGCCGAGGCATACCTACGCATCGCATCAACAGCGCCAGCCACGTGCAGTTGGGACACGGCGTCAGACAGCGCCACATTCAGGCCACGATGACCGACCGCACCAGCGCGCTCGGTGTTGAGATCGCCGATGAGAAGTTCCGTACGAAGGCACTGCTTCGAGAGTCTGGCATTCCGGTTCCGGAGGGGGTGTTGGTCGATTCCCTTCAGGCCGCGACGATCGCCGCCGAAGACATCGGCTATCCCGTCGCGGTGAAGCCCGAAATGGGCAATCACGGCCGGGGAATCACCGCGCGAGTGTCCGGGACCGACGAACTGACGGTGGCATTCGCGTCTGCGCGCGAGGTGTGTGAATCGGTGATCGTTGAAAAGACGCTGACCGGATTCGACTTCCGGGTGCTCGTCATCAACGGACAGCTCGTCGCCGCGGCGCTGCGGGAACCGGCGCACGTCGTGGGGGACGGCACGGCGTCGGTCCGGGAGTTGATCGCGCGCGCCAACGCCGATCCCCGCAGAGGCGTCGGCCACGAGCGGTCACTCACGATCATCACGATCGACGAGATGACCGAGCGACTGCTCGCGCTTCGCGGCGTCACGGCCGACGGGGTCCTTCCCGCCGGGGAGAAGTTCTTCCTCAAGTCCACCGCCAATCTGAGCACGGGCGGCACCGCGCGCGATGTCACCGATGAGGCGCATCAAGATGTGCGGCTGATGTGCGAGCGGATCGCCCGTCTGGTCGGCATGGACTGTATCGGCATCGACATCGTGGCCACCTCTCTCGCGACACCGCTGCGACCTGGCGCGGCGGGCATCGTGGAGGTCAATGCCGCCCCGGGTCTCCGCATGCATCTCGATCCGACCGACGGGCAGGCCCGCGATGTCGCGCGGCCCTTTGTCGAAATGCTGTTCCCGTCGGACGCAGGCTTCACCGTGCCTATCGTGGCGGTGACCGGCACGAACGGCAAGACCACGACCTCCAAGCTCATCGCGCATGCCCTGAAGTACAGCGGCAAGAAGGTGGGCCTGGCCGGTACGACGGGTGTCGAGATCGACGGCGTGCCGATCGTGTGGGGGGACTACAGTGGGCCGGCCGGCGCTCGTGTGGTTTTGCGAGAGCCCACCATCGACCACGCCGTGCTCGAAGTCGCGCGTGGCGGGATCATTCGCCGGGGTCTCGGTTTCGACGACTGCCACGTTGGCATTCTGCTCAACGTGGATGCCGACCACATCGGCACCGACGGAGTGGAAGATCTGGAAGAACTCGCGCTCGTCAAATCCACCGTCATTGAGGTGGTTCGCGCCTCCGGCGTGTCCGTGCTCAACGCGGATGATCCCACCGTGGTGGCGTTGAAGGACAGGGCTGGCGGACGGGTGATCTATTTTTCCCTCAACCCCAAGAACGACACCGTCGCGCAGCATCTCGCGTCGGGCGGCACGGCTGTGGTGACGGAGAGGGGCGAGGTGGTGATTCACTCGTCGGAACCCACTGTCCGTGTGCTCCCCGTGGTGGAGGCCCCCATCACCCTCCGAGGAGTGGCGACATTCAACACGGCCAACGTTCTGGCGGCGGTGGCGGCGCTTCATGGGCTCGGGACGCCCGTCAACATGATCCGCGCCGGAATCAGCACCTTCCACCCAAGCGCCACGCAGAACCCCGGTAGGATGAACGTCATCGATTTCCCGACGTTCAAGGTGATCATCGACTACGGACACAATGTGCCCGCGGTCAAGGCACTCGGCTCCGCACTGCCGCACATCAGCACCGGCCGAAAGATCGTCGTAGCGCACGGCACTGGCAATCGTACCGTCAAGAGCATCAAGGAGTTTGGTGCGGCGCTGGCTGCCGTCTACGACCACATGATCCTGGCGGATATGGACCCTCGCGGACGGCCGGCCGGCGAGACTCCCGAACTCGTGCGAACCGGCGCCCTGGAGGCGGGTTTCGCGGAGACCGGCATCGACATCGCGCCCGGGGCCACTGAGGCGATCGACAACGCCTTCACTCTCGTCCAGCCTGGGGACCTCCTGGTGATCCAGGTCGATGAGGTGGCCCCGATACTAGCCCGGGTCATGGAGCATTTCGAGCACACGGTCGCGAAGATGGGATAGCTGACCGCGCCCTGCAGCAGCAGGAGCGGGGTTTCGGGCGTCACCCACAAGCTGCTCGCGAATCGGGACGGCGTACGCGCCAAATCCGCTGCCCTCGACAAACCCGCGACGCGCGGGAATCCGGTCGACGACCCGGTCCACAATCGTCGCCATCTGTGCCTCGAGTTCGGCGACCGTGGCCCCGGGACGGAGCCGCGCGATCATCGAGCTGAACTCCCGGCCGCGCTTGCTGCGGTCACTTTTCAGGATGTTGGGTCTGGATCTGTCGGCGCCGGACCACACGACGCTCTCCCGGCGTCCGCGCTGGGTCCTCAGACGCGCCGCTCGCCGGCGACCACGACGAGCAGCCTGACGAGCTGTTTGCGCTCGGCCGTCGTGAGCCCGGCAAGGAGCGTCCGTTCTCCGGCGGCGGTGGCGGTCCGGGCCTCGGTAAACAACCGTTTGCCGGCCGGAGTCAAATCCAGGAGATAGGCGCGCCGGTCGGACGGGTCTTTCCGCCTGCGCACGAACTGCAGCCGTTCCATCTCGTCCACCAGCGTCACCACCCGGCTGGCATCGATCCCGGCCTGGGCGGCGATACGCCGCTGCGAGGCCGGTCCCGTGTCCGTGAGAATCGCCATCAGACCGTAGTGCCGCGCCCGCAACGCACCCCGCCACATCAGGTACCCGGCACGGCGAGAGAGCGCCGGTGCGATTGGCCGGCTGCGCGTCCTCCGCGTTGTCCAAGTCGAGCTCACAACGTCCTCCGGAAGAGGAATCCCGCGCCCGCCAGCGCGACCAGTGAGAACCCCGCGAGGACCGCGATGTCCCGGTAGACACCGCCCATGCCGGCCTGCGTCAGCAGCAGCGTGCGGTAGCCGTGCACCGCGTAGGCGAAGGGATCCACGCGGGCGATCACCTGCATCCATGGGGGGAACGCCGCGATCGGGTAGATGGCGCCACTCGGAAAGAACAACAACATGTTCAGCACGCCGAAGGCGGCGCGTGGCGTCAACGGGTCGTCGACCCTCGCCACGAGCAGGAACATCATCGCGATGAGCGCGACCGCGGTGACGGCGGTGAGCCCCAGGAGGCTGAGCAGCCGCGCCGGCTCGAACAAGCCTGTCACCCCGGAGAGATACGAGCCGATCACGAGCACGACCGTGCCCGCGGCAATCGCCTTGATGACGCCCGACGTCACGAACCCCAGGATGAGCTCCATCTTGGTAATCGGCGTGACGAGGTACCCCTCGTGCACGCCACGCGACTTGTCGTCCAGATAGATGATGCCGCCCCCCACCATGGCCGTGAAGAAGATGGACAACGTGACCACCCCTGGCAAGAGGTACTTCATGTAGCTGATGAACGGGTACAACTCCACCTGGTCGAGCACCAGCCGGCGGACATCGCGAGCGGGCACCCGAGGGGCGTTGACCGCCGCCACCAATTGCGTCAGTGACGCACCGACGGCACCGCTCACGAACCGGTCGGTGTTGTCGCTGATCAACGCGAGCCGTGGATGCCGGCGCCGCAGCACGTCACGCGAGTAGTGTTCCGGGATGATGATGACGGCCGCGATCTGTCCCTGCCGGACATCGGCCAGAGCCGTGCCCTGGTCGGGATAGTCGACCGGGATGAGGCGGCCTTCCGGCCGTAGGATATGCCGCGCGATGGCGACACCCACCGCCCTCGACCCTGTGCAAGTTTGTGCAAGATTCTCCCTGAGACGGGGACACAGTCGACGCAGAACTCGAGGCTCTCTCTGTGGACCTCCGAGTTCCGTTCGTTCGGATCGCTCAGCTTGTCGAAGCCGTCGGGTTGCCGCACATCGGTGCGCCCCATGTGAAAACATATCAGCGGGGCGATCTGGGAGATCCGGCTGAAGGGGAAGCGCGGAATCGCCCGGGCGTTGTATGTCGCCGTGAAGCCTCAGCGCGTGGTGGTCTTGCGTGTGTTCGTTCGGCGCTTGCGCCGTCCGCTGTTGATCAGGCCGCCGTTCGTTGGCCGCGCCGCCACGAGAGCCTTGGGAATTCGGCTGAGCCAGTTACGACGACCGCCACAAACATCCGCAGAGTGACGCGGCCCATTGTGGTGTTCCGACAGCGTTGCCAAGTCGAGCCGCAAGTGGCAGAGTGGCGATAGGAGGGACCGTGATCAATCGCAGAGTTTTCCTGTCACTCGTTTCGGGCAGTGTCGTCGCACCCCGATTCTCTTTCGCACAGCCACCGTCCCGGAAGATTGCCCTGTATGCCAACGTCGGGCCCGAACTCACGCACTATGACGTTGACGTCGCGGGCGCGGCGCTGATCAAGCACACCACGGTCACGCTGCCCGCGGGGGTGCAATACGCCTGGCCCCATGTATCAAGACGTTATCTCTACGTTGCGTCCAGTAGCAGTGCCCCCGGCTACGGTCAAACCGGAACCGAGCATCACGTCACAGCGTTTCGCATCGATCCGGCCAGTGGCGCACTCACGCCGCACGGTGAGCCGATACGGTTGCCGACACGCCCCATCCACATGTCCACGGATATGCCATCGGAGAATATCCTGGTGGCGTTCAACAACCCGAGCGCACTGCGTGTCTACCGCATCAACCGGGACTTTACGCCGGGTGACGAGGTGAGACAGCCGGGCCCCATCGATGCCGGCATCTACGCCCATCAGGCGCGCGTGACGCCCGATAACCGACTGGCGATCTTGGTAGCCCGCGGCAACGAAGGCACGCCCGCCAGGGTGGAAGACCCGGGCGCATTGAAGGTGTTCGACTACCGAAACGGCGTGCTGACCAACGGAGTGTCCGTCGCGCCCAACGGGGGGAGGGAGTTCGGCCCCCGGCACCTCGATTTTCATCCGACCCAACCGTGGATGTACGTGTCCATCGAGACGCAAAACAAGATGTACACGTACAAGATGGAAGACGGCACGATTGATCCGGAGATCGCATTCCGGGCAGAGACGCTTGCCGACCCGGACACCACCGAGTCACGTCAGGCGGCCAGCACGGTGCACGTGCATCCGAACGGTCGATTTCTGTATGGAGCGAATCGGGCCCAGGATACGGTCGAGATCGAGGGCAAGAGGGTGTTCACAGGCGGCGAGAACAACATCGTGGTCTACGCGATTAACCAGTCCACTGGCGAGCCGACAGCCATCCAGCACATCGAAACCCGGGCCATACACCCGCGCACCTTTCACATCGATCCAGCAGGACGCATGCTGGTCGCGCAACACAACCTGCCGGTGAATGTGAGGGACGGCGATGCAATACGGCTCGCGGCCGCCGGCCTGTCCGTGTTCCGTATCGGCGATGACGGCAAGCTCACCTACGTGCGGAAGTACGACGTCGAGGTCGGCGACACGACCATGTTCTGGATGGGCATGGTGCCACTGTAGGGCGGGTGCTTGCGCCATTCGCTGTCGGTGATGTGACGTATCCCATCTTTCAAGGCAGGCTATGGCGGCTGAAGAACTGCCAGATCAGTTCGCTGGCATTTATTTCCTGATTGGCATTGCCATCAACAGAACCGGGCCAGGTATGACGTCCTGTCTCTGTCAGGTAAAAGTGAATTTCTGAATTACCGCTGCAATCAGTCCAACGGTAGTAGGTCACGTGCTGGGCTAGACGATCATCTGTGTTGCCCAGAGTACAGCCATTGGCCTGACGCCACTTGTCCAGGGCGGTTTCCACGCCCATACGCCAGTAGGGTCTGGAATCGTCACCGACGGTGTACTGGTTCACCGGGTCATCAATGGCATGAAACGTAATGATGGGGATTGGACGCCGCAACGTGCAATCGTCGGGGTACTGCAGGCCAGCCACCGGCGCCGCGGCTGCCAATACATCCGACAATTCACAGGCTACGCGACTGCTCATTCTCGCACCACCTGAAAAGCCGGATACATAAACACGCGACCTGTCGATGCTAGTCATCCCGACCACGTCCGCGATCATGTCCCGGATAAACTGCACATCATCCACGCCGGCTTCAACATTGGCATTCCAGCTACGAGCGGAGCCGGAATTGGCGAAGATACCGGCCGGAAATACGACGGCAAAGCCATGCTGGTCAGCCAGGTCAGTAAATCCACTGGTATCCACTTGGTCCTGAGGCACGTAACCTGAGCCGTGAAGGCTGAAGACTAACGGCAGCGGATCGCTACCAGCATCTTCTGGCAGGTATAGCACGTAGGACCGTTGTTCCCCGGCTGATGTCAGGGTGTGGTCAGACAATCCGGTCTGGGCATGTCCCTGACCTGCGGACCACACCAGCATGCACAAGACTGACACCAGACTTCTGCCACATAATTTCGCCACTATGTCTCCTTTGTTTGGGTGTAGAGGACGGAACAACGGCTACCCGCGACTTGACTCTGTATTGAGAAGCCCCCGTCGTCGGTGAGCCGCAGGGGACTTCCCTGAGCCTCGTAGTCAACTCAAGACTCGCCTGAAGCAACGTGGTGTCGCGAAGCGCTTTGACTT
>CALBET010001117.1 GCA_937888665.1 uncultured Acidobacteriota bacterium | reverse complement strand
CCGCTCGGATATCGAACGCTATCTGTCGGAGGCGCGCGCAAAGGGCATCCGCAACATTCTCGCGCTGCGCGGCGACCCACCGGTCGAGACCGGCGCCGAGCAGTTCGAACGTGGGTTCGAATACTCGTATCAGCTGGTCGAGTTCATCAAGCAGATGGACGCGTTTTCCATCGGCACCGCTGGATTCCCGGAGAGCCACATCGCCTGTACCGAAGGCCGACATGTCGACTGGCAGCGTCTCAAGGCGAAGATCGACCGGGGCGCGGACTTTGTGCTGACGCAGCTGTTCTTCGACAACGACGACTACTTCGCGTTTCGCGACTACCTGGTCGGCACGCTCGGGGTCACGGTGCCGATCACGCCCGGCATCCTACCCATTCTGAACACCGGACAGATCAAGCGTTTCACGACGCTCTGCGGCGCGACACTCCCGGCGGCCCTGGAGGCCAAACTGGAGAGCTACGGGGACGATGCGGACGCGGTCGCCGACTTCGGGATCGAGCTCGCGACACGCCAGTGCGAGGCGCTGCTCGCGGGCGGCGCCCCCGGGCTGCACTTCTACTCCCTCAATAAGGCACACGCCGCCACCCAGATAGTCGGAAATCTCGGGCTGCGCGGCTAGCAGCCCCGCGGCCGCGTGGGGTTCGGGGCGCAGCCCCGTCTAAATACTAACTACGTTCGATCCATTCGACGAACTTCGAGCCGTCTGCGACGTCGACAATCATGACCCGCGTGACGCGCTGGTTCTCGTGAGTCAGCGCCTTCGTGGCATCGCGCGCCTCTTCGACCGTGGCGTATTTCTTGGACGTGATCGGGGAATTCACGGCTCCCCCCCGTACGGTCGGAATTAACTTGAACATGGTCACTGCTTTCCCGGTTCTCGATCGGTCAGTCGCTCGCGCCAGCCGCACGAACACGCGGTGCTGATCATACCGCTTCTACTCTCTTGGATGCCGTGGCACAGCCGGTCGCTACTTGCCGTCCGGCTCGTCCGGCCATTGTTGTCGGCCGAGATCCGTGCCCACGGCGAGCTGCAGCACCTCACCGTAGCTGGCGACGCCGCTGGCCACACGATTCGCCCGAAGATATCGGTCGTTGAGCCGGCGGGCGGTGCGTCGGACGACCGGTATCGTTCGACTCAACCGGGCACGCACGGCCGCGAAGTCCGCGAGCGGTCCCGGACGCACGGTCTCCCAGAGGCGGCGCTGGGTGTCCGGCGGCAAGGCCGCCACCAAACGCGGCACCAGAAACGACCACCCGGCGTACCGCATTCGCTCATCGCCTTCCAGGCAGGTCAACCACGCCACGAAATTCGCCTCGGCTTCGTGCGCGAAACCGGCGACGTGGGCCCACTCGTGCGCGGTCACGAACGGTCGCTCGAACGGCAACACGCCGTCATTCACCAGCACCTGCAGGAAGAACGGATCGACCATCCCGTCGATGCCGGCGCGTCGAAAATATGGGGTCAGGAGTGACCGCTGGGGAACGAGACCGGACATCACGGGAGAGACCCCCAGCTGCCGTTGCGTTCGTTCGAACGCCGGGCCCAGGCTATTGGGCAAGTCCGACAACTGCGGCCAGGTCGCGTGCTCAGACTCGTCGTATGCGCGATTGAGTTGCCGAATGGCCGACTGGGCCAGCGTCTCGACCTCCGGGGTAGTCACCCGGGTGTCGGCGTAACCCAGGCGCGTTGCGAGCGCCTCCCGGCGATAGTTCAAGCCCCAGATGGCGAGAAACGTGAGATACAGGACGGAGGCCAACACGACCGTCAGGCCAGCCACTCTGGCCAGTTCCCGCACCCGCCGACCGCGCGGAACTCGCAGCACGCGTAGGGCCCACCACCCCGACAGCGCCACGACGCCGCCAACGAGCAGCAGGTCGAATAGCGCCACGTCGACGTGCATGGTGACCGCGGTTACTACCTGGCGGATCAGTGGATAGAGACGGCGTGCGTACACGGATTCCACGAGCTGGGCCGGCAGCGGTAGGAACACCAGCGCCAGCGCACAGCCCACCAAGGCCACCCGCGTCGCGAGAATCACGGAACCGACGTTGTTCGCCGACTGTCTAGTGGTCGAGGAGCCCATGGGCATGCTGGTGTGACCGTCACGGCTTGGACGTATCGACCATGATACGTCCAAGCCGTCTTTTCGCCGGCTACAAGGCGTTCGTCTGCTCCGCGTCTACGATTTCCAGACAGTGACTCAAGACGAGACACAGTCCGGCCACGTCAGCGGTAGAGCGCAGTTGCGCCGGCATCCGTCCCACGTGACGGTCTCTGCCCCGGTGATAAACTGGCCGAGTGGGCAACGAGAAAGATCTGAACTGGGGGCGGTCGACTGTGCATACAGTCTGTCCGCTCGACTGCCCAGACGCGTGCAGCCTGGACGTGACCGTCGAGAACGGGAAGGTCCTCAGGATCGACGGCTCCCATACACACGACGCCACGAACGGCTACATCTGCGCGAAGGTTCGCCGATTCGGCGAGCGCGTGTACGGCGACGCCCGCATCCCGCACCCGCTGATTCGTGAAGGCGGACGGAACGGAGAGCTCCGCAGGGCCAGCTGGGACGACGCCCTCGGCCTCATTGCGTCGCGCATGGAGTCCATCCGCGATGAATGGGGCGCCGAGGCGATTCTCCCGTTCTCCTACGGCGGCTCGAACGGACTCCTGACACAGGACACGACAGACGCCCGACTGTTTCGGCAGTTCGGCACGTCGCGCTTGGCGCGCACCGTCTGCGCCATGCCGACGAGCACGGTCAACCAGGCGCTCTACGGCAAGATGCCGGGCGTGACCTACTCGGACTATCGATACGCCCGACTGATCATCGTGTGGGGCGCCAACCCGTCCGGTTCAGGAATCCACCTGGTGCCGCACATCAAGGCGGCGCAGGCGGCGGGTGCCGCGCTGGTGGTGATCGACCCGCGGCGCACCAACCTGGCCAAACAGGCCGACATTCATCTGGCGCTCAAACCGGGTACCGACGTGGTGGTGGCGTTAGCCCTGCATCGGTTTCTCTTCGAGCAGGGACTGGCGGACCAGGAGTTCCTGGCCGCGCATGCGCACGGCGCGGAGCGCCTGCGCGAGCGGGCTGAGGAGTGGACCATCGACCGGGCGGCGGACGTGGCTGGCCTCGACCCCGAGCTGCTGGAGAATGTCGCCGAGATGTACGCCGACATCTCCCCCGCGGTCGTTCGCTGCGGATGGGGCCTGGAACGCAATCGGAACGGCGGGAACGCGGTGCTCGCGGTCCTCGCGCTGCCGACAGTCGCCGGAAAGTTCGGCGTGCGGGGCGGCGGATACTCGATGAGCAACACCGGTGCCTGGACACACACCCCTGACGATTGGATCGGGACGCCGGAGCCGAGCACACGCCTGGTGAACATGAACCATCTCGGCCGGGCGCTTCTCGATTATCGCGACCCGCCCGTTCAGATGCTGTTCGTCTATAACTGCAATCCGGCGGTCACCATGCCGAACCAGAACCGGGTGCTGGAGGGGCTGGCCCGCGAGGACCTCTTCACCGTGGTGTTCGATCAGGTGATGACCGATACCGCGGCCTTGGCCGATGTCGTGCTACCGGCAACGACGTTTCTCGAGTCGTACGACATTGTGACGAGCTACGGACTCAGCACGATGCAGCTGGCCAAGCCGGCCATTGACGCCGTTGGTGAGGCACGGCCGAACGTGGAGGTGTTCGCTGAGCTGGCGCACCGGCTCGGCCTGGCCGCCGGCGAGGAACAGGCCACGGATGTCGAAGCCTTGCTCGAGGTGACCGGCGCCATGCCGGGAGAGGTCGCTCGCGAGTTGCTGGATGCCGGCATCGTGACCGACCCGGCCGGTGGCAGTCCTATCCAGTTTGTCGATGTGTCGCCCCGCACGCCGGACGGCAAGGTACACCTGTTTCCAGAAACACTGGACCAGCAGACTCCGTCCGGACTGTACCGATACCAGGACGATCCGGCCACCGACGACTACCCGCTGAGCCTGATCTCGCCGGCCACCGAAAAGACCATCAACTCGTCGCTCGGCGAGCTTCGCCGAGGTCCGGCCAGCCTGCACATGCATCCAGACGACGCCGGGCCCCGCGGACTGTCGACCGGTGACGCCGTCCGCATGTTCAACGCGCTGGGCGAA
>CALBET010001116.1 GCA_937888665.1 uncultured Acidobacteriota bacterium | reverse complement strand
TGCAGCGCTCGTCGAATGCAGCGGGACTTTCACCACGGGCTGCTAGTAGCCGGACGAGGAAGGAAGGTCAAACCGTATGCGGCCGCGGGGGTTCGGGGCGAAGCCCCGTCTAGTGTTAATTCTGCACGATCTCCAGGAGCTCGACCTCGAACACCAGCGCGGCGTTGCCCGGGATTCCCGGCCGGCCTGGCGGGCCATACGCCAAATCCGGAGGACAGACCAGCCGGCTCTTGCCGCCGACGCTGATGCGCTGCACGCCCTCGGTCCAACATGGAATCACGCCGGTCAGGGGGAAGGTCGCCGGCTCGCCTCGGTCCACCGAGCTGTCGAAGACCGTCCCGTCTCGGAGGGTTCCGTGGTAGTGCACCTGCACGGTGTCCTCCGCGACCGGGCGAGCACCGGTGCCCGCGGTCATTTCCTGGATGATGATCCCCGACTCGGTGCGCTCCGCCCCGTCGACACGAGCTTGTTCCTCCAGGAACGCGGTCGCCAGCTCCAGCTCGCCCTCCGCAGCCCCCGCGAGCCGCGCTTCCATGAACCCCTGAATCTGCGGGCCATACTCGTCCAGCGCCACGAGCGCATCACGGCCAAGGACCGCGTCGCTCATGCCGCGCTGTACGAACGCGAGTTCCTCCGCCGACAGATTGGCGGGAAGCAGGTTCTGGGAAAGGGCCTGACCCAGTGCGTTGAGAATCTTCTGGTCGTCGGTCTCGGGCGCGCCCGCGCTGGCGCCGGAAGGCGCCGCCGTCGACCCCGTGCCCGAACCGGCACCGGGCATCGACTCCGACGCGCAGGCCGACAACACACAACAGACGGCGACGAGCAGCGGGCTACAGACGATAGATCGCACGATGTTTCCTTTCGATATTCGAGCACCGACGTGTCGGTCGGCAGAAGGACGATAGAACGTACTTAGGGTGTTATTAGACCACCTCGGCGACGAGCACGTAGACCGCACGCTCGAACGCCTCGAACACGCCAAGGACCTGCGGGTCTGCGAACGGCAGCACTTGAGTCAGGATCACACCGGCCACGCCTGATGCCGGATCGATCCAGAAATAGGTGTTGTAGAGCCCAGCCCAGGCCAGGCTCCCGCCGGCCCGACGCCCTGGCTGGTCATCGAGATTGATCAGGAATCCAAGGCCAAAGCGCCCCCGCCCCTCACCCGTCGGCCTGAAGTCGTTTGACCGCTCCGGCAGGGCGGACACGATGGTGCCCGCCGCCAGCGGCCCGACCTGATTCGCTGACATCGTCGCGACGGTCTCCGCCGACAGCACGCGCTGACCGTCGAGCGTACCGCCGTTGAGCCACATCTGCATGAACCGCGCATAGTCGTCCGCCGTCGACCACAGCCCACCACCGCCGCTGAAGGCCGTAACCGGTGACGGGTCCTGGCGCGCTTCCTGAAACAACCCGCCTCCGGGCTGGCGCCGTGCCAGCACCACCGCCCGCGGCCAGTCGGACTCCGGCACGTTGAACACGGTATTGGGCATCTGCAGCGGCGTGAAGATGTGCTCGTGAAAGTACGCCTCAAGGCTCTGGCCCGAGACCGCTTCTACGAGACGGCCGACCCAGTCCGTGTTCGTCCCATACCACCACGATGTCCCGGGATCGAAGAGCAACGGACCAACCACGTCGCGATCACCGGCGAGTGGCCCAAAGTCGCGGAGCGTATCACTCGTGAACGGGTACCCGAAACCGGCGGTGTGCGTCAGCAACTGCCTGACGGTGATCGGACTCGCCGGAGGCCGCAGTTCGTAGGTGCCACGTTCCGCGTCGAACCGCTCGAGGACCTGCGCCCGCGCGAGCTCCGGCAGGTAGTGTGCCGCGGACTCGTCGAGGGCGATCGCACCCTGCTCAACGAGTTGCATCGCCGCCACCGACGTGACCGGCTTCGTCATCGATGCAATGCGGAAGACGGCGTCTGTGCCGATTGGCGTGTCGTGCACATCGTCAGCGATACCGAATGCCCCGCGATAGATCACGCCGTCTCTGTCCACCGCCATCGCCACAATGCCGAGCACATCCTGCCGGCTCACGGCGCTCGCAAGCACGTCATCGACATCCGCAGCGGCGACCGTTCGGGAGCTGGTTGCGGCGCTGGGTGCTTTCTGAGGCTGCGGGACCGGCGCGACAGGCGATGGCCCGCACCCGACGGCCAGCATCAGGACACACGCGATGCGCGCGAGCCTCTGTCTCGTCAGCCTGTGCCCCAACCGTGCGGTCATATTGAGACCGCATCGTGAAGCGGGTCGGCTCGTAAGTCAACTGCGGCACGGGTCGGGCGTATGCCCACCGGATTCGGCCTGGGCACCGTACCATTCACCGGTGGCTAGAATATTTCCTCCGGGTTCGCGCACACGTCTTTTCGGCGCGACTCGAATTTCGCCACCGACACGCTAGTCGTCGCGTTGTAGACGCCCGATACCCTGGGTATGCGAACAACTCTGCACCGTGGCACCGAGCAGCTCCACTACGAGATTCACACGGGCAGCGGCGAAACGCCGTATGCCCTGCGCATCGCGGCCCCGGAGGGGCTGGTGCTGGTCGAGCAGTTCACAGATCCGTGGGAGTTGCACGAACGGGCCGCGCGCGTCGAGCGGCTGCTCGCGCGACACGGTTGGCACGGCGCATTGCTCGATTGATGGACGACCTCCCACTGTCCAAACGCTTCCGGTCCGAGCGGAGGCGACGAACCGGTACCGACGCCGGAGCCAGCACCCTGTGATCCGGTGGCCCCATCCCCTCCCCACGGCAGGCGACAGCCTCGCGGTTGACTTGGACTTGCAGATCGGTACTGCTTCATCTGATGGTTGGTGGCCCTTCGCTGCTGGCACTTCAGACCTGGGTCGAACCCCCTTCCAGCCGCAACGGACGCCCTTTTTCAATCACCAACCGCATTCCTCGGCCAGAGCCATGACGCCACAGAGCTACGAGTCGTGACACCCAGTACGCTGTTGAACAACCTGCGGATTCTCGGGGTGTCCGCCCCGATCTTCGCCTGGGTCGCATGTCTGGTCGTGCTCGGCGCGGCCGTGTTCTTCCTGGGTCGACTCTGGTGGCACGTGAGGCGCGGCCGGGCGATTTTCGAGGCGGCGACCGCCGCGCTCGAAACAGCACCGTTCGAGCCGGACCATCCGCCGGGACAAGGGCTGTCGCGCGAGGCGTACGAGGCGCTCGACCGCACGTTCCAGCGGGTCCCTTTTCTCTCTCGGCCGGGCCGGTCGTTCATGTCGCAGGTGATTCCGGCGCCCGACGCCTCGGGCGCTGTGTCGTACTTCGCGACCGACGCGGCCGAGACGGCGTTCGGCGAATCCGCGGTGATCGAGCCGCTCGTGAATCGCAATCTCTACAACGCCGTGCCCGGTGTCCTGACCAGCATCGGACTGCTCGTCACGTTCCTGGCCATCCTGCTCGCGCTGCTCGACGTGCGGATCGTCGCCACCCGTGTCGAGGGACTCGACTTGCTCATTTCGGGCCTGTCGGGCAAGTTCGTGTCGTCGATCGCGGCGCTGTTCGCGGCCACGGTGTTCGTCATCTTCGAGCGGTCGCTCCTGCACAGCCTCAACCTGGGTCGCCTGCGGCTCGTCGCGCGTATCGACGCGGTGGTGCCGCGCGTGTCAGCGGCCATTCTCCTAGCGCGGCTGCACCAGGCCATCATGGCGCAGTCGGACGCGATACGCGCGCAGAGCGACGAGCAGACGCTCGCGGCGCAACGGAGCCTGGCGGAAAGCCTCGGGGCAGCGACCGAGCGCATGACGGCGACGAGCGACGCGCTGAGCCGGTCGTTCACCCAGATGGAGAAGGCGCAACAGGCTCTGAGCACCGGGTCGGTCGAATCGATTCTGCGCGAGCTCGCCACCGAGATCAGGGATGAAGTCGAAGGGGTCGCGATCGTGCTGCGGACGCTCAGCGATCAGGTCGCTGGGGTGACCAACAAGAGGCCAGACAAGTTTTCGGCGGAACTCGCGGTCTCGCTCGAGCAGTTCATGCGCGATCAGCGGCGCCGGCCAAAATAGCGGAGAGCACGCGCGTGGCGAACACCGAATACAGCGGCGGCAGCATGGCCAGCTCTTTGACGGACTTGATGACGTCGCTGGCCGTGATCTTCATCCTGCTCTTCGTGGCGACGCTCAACAACGCGCAACAGGAGAGCAAGCAGACAGTCACGAGCATGCTGGTGGCGTTCCAGACCCTGTTCCAGAATTACGTCGTCAGTGGCGTCGAGGTCACCGCCAATCCGACGGATCCGCTCGGCCTGTTGATCCTGGTGCCGGAGGGTCTGTTGCAGTTCCCGGTCAACGATTCGGCCGTGTCCGAGAACGGTATCGAGTTCCTGAGAGCGTTCGCGCCGCGGTTGGCAGGCGCGGCGTGTTCCCAGACGTTCCGCGACGAGATCGACTCGATCGTCGTCGAGGGACACACCGACTCGTCCGGCACCGATGCGGTCAACCTGCCGTTGAGCCAGAACCGATCGCTCGCCGTCGTGCGCGAGATTCTGCAGGTGCTCGACCAGGCCGATACCACGCGCAACGATGGGGCCGGTCTCAGGGGCTGCTTCGTCACCCTGCTCTCGGCCAGCGGCCGCGGCAGCGCCGAGCCAATCGTGGACGCGAGCGGGATTCGCCAACAGGCGAGAAGCCGCCGCGTGGTCTTCAAGATCCGCGTCCGCTCGCTCGAGCAGCGCCAACTGCGCGACGTGCTCACCGCGGGTGTGGACCAGTCGGACTAACTGATTGAAAAGATTGGCTCCTGAGGTAGGACTTGAACCTACAACCCTCCGGTTAACAGCCGGATGCTCTGCCAATTGAGCTACTCAGGAACACGTGGCAGTCGTGGGACTCAACGCGGTGACCAGTCGGGATGGGCGCCGAGCCAACAGAGATCTTAATTGAGTGACCAACGGACGGTCAATCAGTCGTCGTCTTTGCGGCGGCGTCGAGACACGCTGGAGCCGCGGAGCTGCACCAGCGCGGCGACCAGGCCGAGCCCGACCCACCCGATGGCGAACGGGACCTGGCCGTCGGCGGGGGCCATGGGATACAGCTGCCACAGATCTCCGCTGGCCGCAGCCAGCGCTTCGGCATGGCCACCCAGGGCCAGGGCCCCGACCAGCGCGGTCCACGCACCGCCGAACGATGTGCCGACGATGATGACGTAGCGCTGTAACGTCACCGCCGCAATGGCGCCGATCAGGCACGCGACCACGACCACCCACACTTCGGCCTCACCGGTCTGCGGGGTCCAGAACAGGCTCACGGCGAGCGCGCCGAGCCCGGCACCAAGCACGGCGACCCCGGCCAGGTAGACCAGCAGCAGCAGGAGCGCGCCGACCAACCCGCCTCCAACCATGACTCCGGCCGACGCCCACGGTCCCATCCCTTCGACGAACTGAGCCGCGAGATACGCGCCGCCCATGAATCCGTAGATCGCCAGCAGCCAACGGAAGAGCCGATAGCCCTGAAAACAGGCCAGCAGCCCGGCCGCAAGTAGAATGAACGCTGCCGGCACAGGAAACGCCGCAAAGGGCATTCAGGCATTATGCCGGGCGGCGGCAGATGGTCGCAAGATTGAAGCGGCATGACGGACAGACCGATCAGCGACCGACCGCGCGCCCGTGCTTCGCTGGTCGGCATCGTGGCCACGCTCGTGGGCATCGCGCTGTTCGCCTTTTCCCTGCGGCGCGCCGGCCCTGGCGAGATCGTCGACAACATCCAACGCCTGGGGTGGGCGTTCCTGGGCGTTGTGGTGGCGGGAGGGCTCCGGTTCGCCGCGCGCAGCATGGCGTGGCGCAGTTGTCTGGAAGGGGCCCACAGACTCGGGCCCTGGCTGGCGTTTCGCGCCGTGGTCGCCGGCGACACGGTAGGCAACCTGACGCCACTCAGCATCCTCGTCAGTGAACCGGCGAAGGCGCTGTTTGCGAGCGACCACGAGCCGGTATCGCGCACCCTGCCGGCACTGGCGATCGAAACCCTCTTCTACACGCTGTCAGCCGTGTTGGTCATCGCCGGTGGCGCTTTGGCGCTGCTGCCCCGTCTGCGCAGCACGGAAACCTGGGGGCTGGCCGGTCTGACTCTGGTCGCGGCACTCATCGTGCTCATCTTGGTGGCGCATACGGTCATCTGGAAACGCATGCGCGTAGCCAGCGGATGCGTCGACCTGGTGCAACGGCGCTGGGCGTTACCCGGATGGCTCTCTCGCTGGGGCGACCGGGTGCGACGGATGGAGGACCGCGTCTTCACCCTCTACCCGCGCGAACCGGGACGACTGGCCCGCATCGCCGGCTGGGAACTGACCTTCCACGCGCTGGCCGTTCTTGAGATCTACATCGTGCTCTCGCTGATCAGTGCGGTCGCACCGACCGTGGTCGACGTGTTCCTCTTCGAGTCGGGAAACCGTTTCATCAATGTGGTGTTCAAGGTGGTACCGATGCGTCTCGGTGTCGATGAGGCCGGAACGGCCGTGATGGCCGAGGGGCTGGGGTTCGCGGGCGCGGCCGGCGTCACGATGGCGATCGTCCGGAAGGCACGTCAGCTGGTGTGGATGGGCGTCGGCGGCCTGTTCCTGATGATGGGCCTTGCCTGGTTGATGAGCAACAACC